>DATEJJ010000416.1:0-19891 GCA_035278125.1 Rugosimonospora sp. | reverse complement strand
CGGCTGCTCGACACGGCGGTCGGGCACGCGCGGGCGCGTACCCAGTTCGGGCGGCCGATCGGCGCGTTCCAGGCGGTCGCACACCCGCTCGCCGAGGTGTACGCGCAGACGGAACTGGCCCGGTCGCTGGTGCTGCGCGCGGCGTGGTGCGTGGCAGCGGCCGACCCGGCCGTGGACGAGGCGGTCGCGGTCGCCACGGTGGCGAGCCGGGAGGCGGCGGTACGGGCCGGGGAGGTGGCGATCCAGGTGCTCGGCGGTACCGGCTTCACCTGGGCGCACCCGGCACACCGGTGGTACCGGCGGGCGCTGGCGACCGAGGCGTTCGACGGGTACCCGCGGTGCCACCGCGCCCGGATCGCCGGGCTCCTGCTTGATTCCAGGTAGCTACGAGAGGGAGACAGCCCATGGCCGGACTACTCAGCCCGCAGGCGGCCCGCGACCCCGGTGAGATCGCGCTCGTCGACGACGGGAGCGCCGCCACCTGGTCCGAACTGGACGGTCGGGTCAACCGCTGGATCCACGTGCTGCGCGGGGCCGGGCTGGCGGCCGGGGACCGGGTCGCGGTGGTGTGCGGGAACCGGCGCGAGGCGTTCGAGGCGGCGCTGGCCTGCCTGCACGCGCAGCTGACGCTGGTACCCGTCAACTGGCACCTGACCGCACCGGAGATCCGGCACATCATCGAGGACTCGGGCTGCCGGGCGCTGGTCGTGGACGCGGAGCGCGCGCCGGCCGCGGCGGTGGCGGCCACGGGCGTGGCCCTGGCGCTGCGCACCGTGCTGGGCCGCGCCCCGGTGGCCGGGTTCACGCCGGCCGAACAGATCCTCGACGCGGTCACCGACGGCGAGCCGGACGGGCAGTGCTCGGGCTCGGTGCTGCTCTACACGTCGGGTACCAGCGGGCGGCCGAAGGGCGCGGTCAACCAGCTCTTCCGGCTCGGCGCGCCGCTGTCCACCATCACCGACCTGCTCGGCATGCTCGCCGGGCTCGGGGTACCGGACCGGGGGCGCAACCTGCTCGTCGGGCCGTGGTACCACTCGGGTCAACTGTTCTTCTCCATCTTCCCGCTGCTGCGCGGCTGCCCGCTGGTGGTGCTGGGCCGGTTCGACGCGGCGGGGGTGCTGGCGGCCATCGACCGGCAGGAGATCACCCACTGTCACCTGGTACCCATCCACTTCGTGCGGCTGCTCGGTCTGGACGGGCCGGCGCGCGCGGCCTTCCGCGGCACCAGCCTGCGCACCGTGTGGCACGGCGCGTCCGCGTGCCCGGTCGAGGTGAAGCGGCGGATGATCGCGTGGTGGGGGCCGGTCCTGGTGGAGTACTACGCGGCCACCGAGGGCGGCATCGCCACGATGATCGACTCGCCCCGCTGGCTCGACCACCCGGGCAGCGTGGGCCGGCCGGTGCCGCCGACCGAACTGGTCATCGCCGGGCCGGACGGCGCGCCGGTACCGTCCGGAGTGGATGGTCGGGTCTTCCTGCGCCGGCCGCCGGGGCGCGGCTTCCACTACCACAACGCGCCGCAGCAGACCCGCGACGCGTACCTGGACGAGCGGACGTTCACCTACGGCGATGTCGGGCACGTCGACGCGGACGGGTACCTGTACCTCACCGGCCGCAGCATCGACATGATCATCACGGGCGGGGTCAACGTGTACCCGGCCGAGGTGGAGAGCGTGCTGCTGAGCCACCAGGCGGTACGCGACGCGGCCGTGTTCGGCGTGCCCGATCCCGAGTTCGGCGAGCGGGTCGTCGCCGCCGTCGTGCTGGCACCGGGTACCGGCACCGGGGACCTCGACGCGTACTGCCGGGAGCACCTGGCCGGGTTCAAGGTGCCGCGCGCGTACCACGCCGTGGCCGAACTGCCCCGCGAGCCCAGCGGCAAGATGCGCAAGCACCTGCTGCGCGACCGGTACACGCCGGCGCAGGCGCAGCGGTGACGACCGCCACCGTATCGCTCGCCGATCCGGCCACCTACGCCGCCGGGGTGCCGCACGCCGCGTTCGCCCGGCTGCGCCGGGAGGCTCCGGTGTCCTGGGTGGACGAACCGGTGCTGGCGCGCCGCGACGCGGACGGGACCGTCCACACGCGACAGGGCGCCGGGTTCTGGGCGGTGACCCGGTACCCGACCGTGGTCGCCGTGTCCCGCGAGCCTGACCTGTTCTCCTGCGCGGAGCGTGGCGTGTTCCTCGCCGACCCGGCCACGCACGAGGATCTGGTCCGGGCCCGGCAGATGCTGACCAATATGGACGGTGACCGGCACCTGACCATGCGCCGGCTGGTCGCGCCCGCGTTCCGGACGAGCGCGGTGGAGGCGTTGCGGGACAACGTGACCCGGCACGCGCAGGCCGTGCTGCGGCGGGTGCTCGACGCGGGTGGGTGCGACCTGACCCGGGACGTCGCCGAGGAGCTGACCCTGCTGGTACTCGCGGACCTGCTCGGCGTACCGCCGGCGGACCGGAGCCTGCTGCTGCGCTGGAGCAACCGGCTCGTCGGCTTCGACGATCCCGAGTTCGGCGGCGGCGACATCGACGCGTACCGCGGCACCTTCGCCGAGGCCGGCGCCTACGTCACGGAGCTGGCCGCGCGGCGGCGGCACGAGCCCGGCGACGACCTGGTCAGCCGGCTCGTGCACAGCGAGGTGGACGGGCGGCGGCTGACCGGGCCCGAGCTGCTCCTGTTCTGGCTGCTGCTGGTGGTCGCGGGCAACGAGACCACCCGGCACCTCATCTCCGGCGGGCTGCTGGCGCTGCTGGAGCACCCCGGCGAGCGCAAGCGGCTGGTTGCCCGGCCGGAGCTGGTCCCGACGGCCGTGGAGGAGCTGCTGCGCTGGGTCTCGCCCATCATGCAGTTCCGGCGTACCGCGACGCGCGACACGGTGCTGGACGGGCAGCCGATCGCGGCCGGGGACAAGGTGGTCGTGTACTACATCTCGGCCAACCGGGACGAGGCGGTGTTCCCCGGACCCGACCGGCTCGACCTCGGGCGCGCACCCAACCCGCACCTGGCCTTCGGCACCGGGCCGCACACCTGCCTCGGCGCGCGCATGGCGCACCTGGAGTTCCAGACGCTGCTGCGCCTGCTGCTGCCGCACCTGGACCGGCTCGAACTGACCGGACCGCCGGTGCGGCTCCAGTCCAACTTCATGAACGGAATCAAGTCGATGCCGGCACTCATCAGGGGGAGACATGACGGCTAGCGTGAGGCGGCGCATGCCCATCGACGTGGCGGGTACGCTCCGGCTGCTGGAACTCGGGGACTACCTGCTGCCGTACACGATCCGGGCGGTGTGCCTGCTCGGGATCGCGGACGCGCTGGAGCACGGCCCGATGTCCATTGTGGACCTTGCCCGGGCCACGGGTACGCACGAGCCCTCGCTGGAGAAGGCGATGCGGTACCTGGCCAGCCGGGAGATCTTCGCGGAGGTACCGCCGGACGGCTTCGCCCTGACCCCGCTGTCCGACCTGCTGCGCGCCGGGCACCCGTACTCCGCGCGGGACGTGTACCTCTCCCCCGTCGCCTGCACCCGCGCGATGGAGGGGCTGGACCACGCGATCCGTACCGGCGAGGGCGGCTTCGACGCGGTACACGGCGAGAGCATGTGGGACTTCTTCACCCGGGTACCGGAGGACGGCGCGCGCTTCGACCGGGCGATGAGCGGCGTGACCGCGCTGGAGATCACCGCGATCACGCGCGCGCTGGACTGGACGCAGGTACGGTCGGTGGTCGACGTCGGCGGCGGCAACGGCGGGTTCCTCGCCGCGCTGCTGCCCCGGTACCGGCACATGCACGGTACGGTCTTCGACCTGCCGAGCGTGGTGGCCGCGGCGCCGGAGATGCTGGACGCGGCGGGTGTCGCCGACCGCAGCGCGGTGGTGCCGGGCAGCTTCCTCGCCGGCGAGGTGCCGGCGGGCGCGGATGTCTACGTGCTCAAGCGCATCCTCTACAGCTGGAGCGACGAGGACGCGGCCGGCATCCTGCGCCGGGTGCGGGCGGCCATGCGGCCGGACAGCCGGGTGCTGATCCTGGAGGCCGGGCGGCGCAACGCCGAGGCGCCGGCGCTGGCGAGCCGGATGGACCTGCTGATGCTGACCCTCTCCGGTGGTGGCAGCCGCAGCGTCACCGAGCAGGAGGCGCTGCTGACCCGGGCGGGCCTGCGCCTGACCAGGACGGTACCGCTGCCGATGTTCGTGATCGTGGAGGGCAGTCCGGCCTGACGGCGGCCGGCGGTGGCCGGCCCCGCCGGCCGGCCACCGCGAGGTCAGTCCAGCAGATCCGGTTGGGCGGCGACGATGCGCTCGTACAGCGGGCGGAAGTTCAGCCGCCCCATGGCCGGCGTACCCATCACCTCGTAGGTCGCCCGCGCCTGCGGGTCGTCGATGAGCCGCGGCGCGCCGGCGGCCTCGGCGAGCAGCTGGATGTGGCAGCAGCTCTCCATGCTGACGAACCACCAGGCCGCCTCGTCCACTGTGGAGCCGACCGTCAACAGCCCGTGGTTGCGCAGGATCACCGCCTTGTGGCCATCGAGGGTACGCGCGATCCGCCGCGCCTCCTCCAGGTCGAGCACCACCCCGCCGAAGTCGTCGTACACCTCGTGGTCGCGGAAGAACGCGCACGCGTCCTGCGTGATCGGGTCGAGCCGCCGGCCGAGGGTGGACCAGGCGCGCCCGTACACCGAATGGCTGTGCGCGGCGGCCATCACATCGGCGCGTGCGGCGTGCACCTGCGAGTGGATGGCATAGCCGGCCGGATTCACCTTCCCCTCGCCCTCCAGCACGGTGCCGGCGTGGTCGACCAGGAGCAGGTCGCTGGCGCGCAGGCCACCGAAGGAGCGGCCGAGCGGGTTGACCCAGAAGCGGTCCGGGTGCTCCGGGTCGCGTGCCGTGATGTGCCCGCCGGCGCCCTCGTCGAAGCCGTACGAGGCGAAGAGCCGGAGCGCGGCGGCCAGTCGCTGCTTGCGGCGCAGCCGCTCGGCCGCGACCGGCCGCAGGATCTGGGTACTCATGGAGAACTCCTGTTCGCGGTCGGGCTCAGCCGCAGCCGCCCGCGGTGTCGGTGTCGTAGGCGGCGCTCACCAGCACCGGGGGCGCGGCGGGCAGCGGCGGTGCCGGCTGCTGGTCGAGCACCGGCAGCAGCGCTTCGAGGAACTGGTCCACCCGGTCGTAGCCCCAGAACCGGTGCCGGCCGACCCGGAAGTACGGGATGCCGAAGATGTCGTCCTCGTACGCCCGCGCCAGGCACTCCACCGACTCGGCCCGGGTGTCCGGGTCGTGGCACGCACCCACCAGCGGCCCGGCGCCGAGCCCGATGTCCGTGGCGAGCCGGGCGAGCACGTCGGGGTCGCAGATGTTCCCGCCCCGCTCCCAGCGCTCCCGCGTCACCGCGGTGTAGAAGCGCTCGGCGTACCCGTGCCGGCGGGCGACCAGCCAGGCCAGGTGCGGCGGCTCCCACCACGGGTCCACGTCGATCGGCCACGCCATCGGCACGCCCAGCCGCGCGGCCAGCCGCTTGGTGTCGTGCAGCAGGTACCGGTGCTTGGCGGCGCTCATCTGTACATAGTGGAACTCCGCGCCCCGCGCCCGCAGCGCCCCGTCCGTCTCCCCGTCGGGATCCCAGTACGGGATCAGCTCGACCCGCTCGAAGAAGCCCGGTACGTCGCGGCGGAGCCGGGTGATCGCGAGCCAGCTGAACGGGCTGCGGAAGGAGAAGTAGACGCGGGGCGCCTGGGCCGCCCGCCTCACCGGTCCACCCCGGTCAGCGCGCGCAGCGTGGCGGCGTCCAGCTCGGCCAGCTGGCCGGCCCGCGGGCCGCGGCTGATCGCGTACCCGTGCTGGATCCTCGCGGTGGCCACGGGTACGCGCTGGCCGGCACGCTCCACGTGGCAGTCCATCCGGGCGTCGTACGTGGTGCCCAGGTGCACGTCCTCGACCGCGAAGCGGGTGTGTACGGTCTCCTCCATGCGCGCGTCGGCCAGCAGCCGTACCCGGGCCCGCGACACGACCGGGATCCAGGCGCGCTCGGCCAGCATCCGCCCCACGGACAGGCCACGGTCGGCCAGGAACCGGTCCACCACCTCCTCCAGGGTGCGCACGTACGCGGAGTGGGCCAGCCTCTCGGAGTAGTGGCAGTGGAAGTACGGCGCCCGGAACGACCAGGCGAACCCGCCGTCCGGCGCCGGCCCGTCCTCCGGCTCCGCCGCGATCGCGTCCACCACCAGCGGCCGGAGCGGCTCGGGCACGGCCTCGCCGGTGCCGCCGTCCCGCACGAGCGCGGCACTCAGCCGTCCACGGAGGACGGTCACGTCGGCGCCCTCCCGGTGTACCTTCAGCCGCACCGTGAACCGGCCCGGCCGCCCGGGTACCACCTCCGCGCGTACCTCGTCGTCCACGTCCAGGACCGCCGGCAGCAGCACCGACGAGTCCACGATGGACAGACCGAGGCCGTACTCGTGGTACAGGCGGGACGGGCCCAGGTCGCGCTCGCGGAACCAGGCGAGTACCGCCGCCTCGGCCAGGTACATGAAGTGCTTGAAGCCGACCCAGGTGCGGATGTTCGCGCCCTCGTACCCCGGGCGCAGGGTCACCTCGGTCGCTTCGAGTGTCGTCGTCATGCTCGGTTCCCTTCGTTGACGCCGGCGGTACGGGCGAACCGCAGCAGCTGCGCTGCGGCCAGGGCCGCCTGGCCGAGGTGGCAGAAGTGGTCGTACGCCTCGTCCAGCCAGAGCGTCGCGGCCGGCATCTCGGCGGCCAGCGCCACCGCCCGCCCGTCGGACAGGCACGGATCGTCGGCGTTCGCCAGCACCAGCGTCGGTACCGCCACGGCGTGCAGCGGCAACCCGGCCGAGGCGGTGAAGTGGTCGAACCAGGCCATGAAGCCCCGCGGCCCGATCCGGTCCACCATCTTGTCCAGCATCGCCTCGACCAGCTGCGGGTCCAGGGTGTGTGCGCGCGGCCCGAGGCGGATCCGCATCCCCTCGGCGATGATGCGGTCGAAGAACTTCCGGGCCTGGTCGAACAGCGCCCAGGTGACGGGGGTCGAGCGCGCGCAGTAGAACGGCGCGAGCACGGCCGCCGCGCGGACGCTTTCCGGGTGCTCCCCGGCCAGCAGCTCCAGCACCGCGTTGGCGCCCATCGAGTGCCCGATCAGGAGGTCGATCGGCCCGTCCACTGTGGCCAGTGCGCGGGACAGCCAGCGGCCGGTGCTGCCATCCGCCCGCCACCGGTACGAGTTGCCGGTGCGCCAGGGCATGTCCAGCGCGTACGTGCGCCAGGCCGGGTCGAGGTGCGCGGCGAGGGTACGCCAGCTCTGCCAGCTGTCCTCCATCCCGTGTACCAGCACCACCACCGGCCCGCGCCCGTCGCCCTCGCGGAGCCGGTGCAGCGCGAAGTCCGTCATCGGGCGCGCACCTCCACCCGGCGCCAACCGTCCACTGTGTCACCGCACACCACCGGCACCGGACCGCGCGCTGAGCCGCCGCTCAGCCGGGCCGCCGCGGCGGCGACCTGGAGTACGCCGTCGGCGCCGTAGGTCTCACCGAACCCGCTGGCGGTACCCGGCCCGCTCGCGGGCACCACCGGGCCGAGCAGCGGGCCCTCCCCCGACCGCTGGAGCACCACGCACGCGGCGGCCGCCCGCAGCGGGCCGGGGCTGGACCGCCGGCGGCGGTTGAGTTCCCGCGCGGTGTCGTCCTCGGGCTCGGCACCCACCACGAGTACCCGGTCCGCCCGCCCGGCGGACAGCAGCAGCAGCGCCAGCGCGAGCGCGTCGGCGCCCGAGGTCGCCCCGGAGCACAGGGTCAGGTTCGGCCCGCCGCACCCGAACCAGATGGCCACGCTGCCCGCGACGACGTTGCTCGACGCGTTCGGCGCCGACAGCGGGCTGACCGCGCCGGCACCGTCGGCCCGCGCGGTCCGGGTCACGTCGACGACGGTACCCACGTTGCCGAGGTTGGAGCTGGCGACCACGGCGGTGGCCACGTCCGCGCGGGTACCCGGGCCGAGCGCGTGGTGGACGGCGCAGAGCGCGAGCCGGGTGGCCGGCTCCTTGTACAGCAGCCCGCGCCGGCCCAGCACCGACTTGGCCTGATCGGCGGCGCAGGCGGTACCGGTGGGCGCGAGGCCCAGGTGGGCGCCGGCGTCCACGCCGGGTACGTGCATCCCCCACCCGGTAACCACTGCTGTCATCAGGCAACCCCCTCCAGCAGGGTCACGGCGTTCACGCCGCCGAAGCCGAACGCGTCGACCTGGGCCAGCCGCGCCGCCGCGCGCACCGGCTGACCGACCACGAGGCGCAGCCCGTCCGCCTCCGGGATCGGTTCCCGCAGGCCGACGACCGGAGGTGCCACGCCGTCGCGCAGGCAACGGATGGCGACCGCGAGGCTGTGCAGCGCCGAGGCGCCGGAGGTGTGCCCGATGGCACCCTTGATGGCCGCCACCACGGGCGTGCCGAGGATCGTACGCAGCGCCGTCGCCTCGACCGGATCGTTCAGCGCGGTACCGGTGCCGTGCGCGAGCACCAGATCCACGTCCTCCGGCAGCCGGCCGGCCCGCTCCAGCGCACCGGTCATGGCCCGCCGGATGCCCGCCGGGTCGGGGGCGGTCTCGTGGTAGGCGTCGCAGGACAGGCCGGTGGCCAGGATGCGCGCCTGCGGTGCGGCGCAACGGTTCTCGGCCACCAGTACCAGTGCCGCCGCGCCCTCGCCGAGCAGCACGCCGGTCCGGTGCCGGTCGAACGGCGCGAGCCGCTCGGTCGGGGACTCGCTGACCCGGCCGATCATCGACAGCATCGACTCGGTCATCGTGTCCGCCGCGCCCACCACCACGGCCGTGGCCGCACCCGCCTCGATCAGGTCCTGGCCCAGCGCCAGCGCGTGACCGCCCGCGCTGCACGCGTTGGACACCGTATACACCTCCGCGACGGCGGGCAGCGCGGCCCGTACCGCGTCCGCGAAGTGCAGCTGCTCGGTCGCGACATCCTGGCCGTCGACCGCCCAGCGCTCCACCGCCCGCAGCTCCCGCAGTCCGGTGCCGACCACGGCGACGATCCGCTCCCGCTCCGGCCGCAGCCCCGCGCCGGCGACCGCCGACCGGACGCACGCGGTCAGCCAGCGACTGGCCCGCCGGGGGCGCTCGGTCGGGCCATCGTCCACGTGGTACCCGAACGCGACGTTGAGCCGGCGGGAGTCCGCGTACCGCAACGGAACCAGGCCGTCCTTGCCGGCCAGCAGCGCGGCGAACGTGGCGTCCAGGTCGCCCAGGCAGGTCCGGACCGCGCTAGCGGCCAGCAGTACCGCCACCGCTCCACCCCCTGAGCAGCACCGCGGCCACGCCGCCCCGCGCGGTGTACCCGGCCAGCAGCGACACCTGACCGTCACGGGACGGGTCGCTCCGGTGCCCGGCGAGCACCGCGGCGGCCTGCAGCGCACCGGACGCGGCGTCGCACTCGCCGAACGTCGCCGCGATCGACAACCTCGGCACGCACCCGTCCGGCAGCGCCTTGCGCAGCACATCGTCCTCGGCCCCGGTCACCACCAGAGCCACCCCGTCCATCGCGAGGCCGGCCCGGTGCAGGGCCCGCGCGACGCAGCCGGCGAGCGCGTCGGCGACGGTACCCGGATCGGGCGCGAAACCCGTTGTCACGGCGAGGATTTCCGCGACGACCCGGCGTCCCGGCGCGGGTTGGCGCTCCAGCGCGAGTACCGCCGCGCCCTCGCCGGTACCGGTGCCGCCGCCGAGGTGGTTCGCCCAGGCACGGTACCCGGTCAGCTCCTCGACGGCGCCGCAGAGCACGGTATCCGCGTAGCCACGGTTCAGCGCGTTCGCGGCGTACCGCAGGCTGCTGAAGAAGGCCAGCGGCCCACCGGCCAGCGTCGCGTTGACGCCCTTGAGCCCGTGCCAGATCGCGCACTGCCCGGCCGCGCAGTTCATCACCGTGTTCGGGAACAGCATCGGGTTCACCAGGTACGGCCGCTCCTGCACCAGCGTCTCGCGGCTGTACTCCGACGTGGACTGGAAGCTGCCCATGGTGGTACCGAGGGCG
Source organism: Rugosimonospora sp. (assembly GCA_035278125.1). Classification (GTDB taxonomy): domain Bacteria; phylum Actinomycetota; class Actinomycetes; order Mycobacteriales; family Micromonosporaceae; genus DATEJJ01. Next base: position 9,856 of record DATEJJ010000416.1, on the reverse strand, counting down.
ACGCCGACACGCCGCCGGTTGCCGTCGTCCACCTCGATCCCGCTGTCGGCCAGCGCCTGTCCACACGCGACCACCGCCATGCCGGTGCACCGGTCGAGCGTGCTGGTTCCCTTGCGCCCCAGGTGATCCCGGATCCGGAACCCGTCCAGCCGGTACGCGCCCGACGGCGGGAACCCGTCCTCGGCGACGGCGGGCACGTCGATCCGGCCGGCCAGCGCGCCGTCGAGCGCCGCCGCCCCGATCCCCGCCGGCGACAGGACCCCGAATCCGGTAACCACCAGGCCGGTCATGGCGCCTCCCCGAACAGCGTGATGGCGTTGTTGCCGCCGAAGGCGTACCCGTTGTTCTGGGCGATGCGCACCCGCGCCGGGCGGGCGGCGTTCGCCACCGGGTCCAGCCACGGCATCGCCGGATCCGGCCGGGTGAAGTTGATGGTCGGCGGGAGGAACCCGTGCACGATGGCGAGCACCGAGGCGACCGCGCCGAACCCGCTCGCCGCGCCCATCGTGTGGCCCAGCATGGACTTCACCGAGCTGATCGGCGGCGGGCGGTCCCCGAAGACCTCGCGGACCGCCTGCGCCTCGGCCAGATCGTTCGAGGGGGTACCGGTACCGTGCGCGCAGATGTAGTCGATGTCCGCCGGCTTGACCGAGCAGTTCTCGTGCGCGATCCGCATGCACTCGGCGATGCTGGCCGCGTCCGGCGCCACCGGGTGGTGGGCGTCGCAGTTGACCCCGTACCCGAGCACCTCCGCGTACACCCGGGCACCACGGGCACGGGCGTGGCCCAGCGTCTCCAGCACCAGCGCGACGCCACCCTCGGCGGTGAGGATACCGCCACGGTCCCGGTCGAACGGCTGGCAACCCTTGTCACTCAACGCACCCAGGCGGTAGAAGCCGGCGTGCGCCCAGCGGCAGACCGAGTCCGCGCCGCCGGCCACCATCACGTCCGCCTCCCCGGTGGCCAGGGCGTCGAAGGCGTACCCGATCGCGTAGTTGCTCGCCGAGCATGCGGTGGCCAGGGTCAGCGTGTCCCCGGTCAGGCCCAGCTCGGTGCTCACCGCCTCGGCGAGCCGCCCGGCCGGGAGCCGCTCCAGCAGAGACACCGGCATCGCGGCCAGCCCGCCCTCCACAATGGACGCGGTGACCTGGTCGACCACCTGGGACTCGCCGCTGGTGGTGCCGACCACGGCGCCCATCCGCCCGGCGGGTACCCGATCGGGGTCAACGCCGGCATCCGCCACGGCGAGCCGGGCCGCGGCGGCCGCGAACGTCGCGGAGCGGCCCCACGCCGCGGGGTCCAGTCGCCGCAGCATTCGCTCCGGCGCGAAGTCGTGCACCTCGCCCGCGTCCAGCACCGGGAAGCCGGTCGGGTCGAAGCTGCGGATCCGGGAGATGCCGGACCGGCCGGCCCGCAAGCCTTCGGCAAAGGCGTCGATGCCGGTGCCGATGCTCGCGACCGGTCCCAGTCCGGTGACGACGACCCGCGCCAGCTCACTGGGCCCACTGCGCATAGCGGGCCACCACCTCGTACACCGCCTTCAGGTTGCGCATCTCGGCCAGCTCCGACTGCGGGATGTCGACCTTGTACGTCTTCTCGATGCGCGCCAGGATCTCGATGGCCCGCAGCGAATCCGCCTCGTACTCCTCGACGAAGTCCCCGCCGTCGGAGAGCTCCTCGGGCTCCAGCTCCAGCACCTCCGCGACGATCTCGCGAAGCTCCTCGAATCGCTTACCGGCGTCCGGCATCAGTGGCCTCCTTCAGGCGCGGTGGGTCAGGTGGAAAGGGCTTGGGGTGGGCAGCTTGGGTCACCGAGGCGCTCGGCCGGACGACGGCCAGCAGCGACCCGACGGTCGCGATGCGGCGGCTGCCGGCGTAGACCTCGCCGGTACCGAACGCGGCACCGTCCACCGCGTGGTCCAGCCGTACCTCGTGGCGCAGCACGTCACCCGGGTACGCGTCGCCCTCGAACCGGAAGTCCTTGACCGCGGCCAGCATGGGTACGGTGCCGGCCGCGTCCAGCGCGCGCGAGTCGAGCAGCCACATCACCGCGGCCGCCTGGCCGAACGACTCGACGATCAGCGCGGGCGGGTAGCGGAAGTGGTCCGGCCCCGCACCGTCGGGCAGGTCGCGGTAGCACGGCTCGGCGCCGGTGACCGCCTTGACGGCGGTGATGGAGTGGCCCGGCCGCACCTCGACGACGCGGTCCAGCAGCAGCATCGGGTACCGCTGCGGCAGCAGGGCGCGCAGCTGCGCGTACTCAATCATCGGCCGGCCCCGCCCGGTACCCGGCGGTCAGCCGCGCCGCCACCGACCCGTCCGGCCGGTACGCGGTGCCCCGTACGGTGACGGCCCCGGCCGGTGGTCCGGTCTGCACCTGGAGCGTGAACTCGTCGCCGGCCAGCAGCGGGGCCAGGAAGCGCGCGGAGTCCACCGACACGAGCCGGGGTGGCGCGAACCCGAGCTGCGCGAAGCCCTGCCGCACGGCCTGGTCGAGGCTCTCGATGAGGAACACGCCCGGGTAGATGACGAAGCCGGGGAAGTGGCCGCGCAGGTACAGCTCGTCCGGGTCGACCCGCTTGCGCGCCTCGATGGCGACGCCGGGGCCGTCGCGCCGGGCAGTGAGCGTGTCGGTGGCGGTCAGCGGTGCCGCGGCGGTCACAGCACCATCCCTCCGTCCACCTGGTACACCTGGCCGGTGATGTAGGAGGCGCGCTCGGAGGCCAGGAAGGCGACCAGCTCCGCCACGTCCTCGCCGCGGCCGAACCGGCGCAGCGGGATCGCGGCCAGCGCCTTGGCGCGCTGCTTCTCGTCCAGCACGGCGGTCATGTCGGTCTCGATGAACCCGGGCGCCACCACGTTGACCCGGATGCCCAGCGGCGCGACCTCCTTGGCCAGCGACCGGCTCAGCCCGATCACGCCGGCCTTGGTCGCGGCGTAGTTGGTCTGGCCGGCGTTGCCGTACACGCCGGCGATCGAGGAGACGTTGACGACGGCACCGCGGCGGCGCTTCATGAAGCGGAACACCACCGCGCGGCAGACGTTCCAGGCGCCGCTGAGGTTGGTGTCCACGACCGCATGCCAGTCCGCCGGCGCCATCAGCACCAGCGGCCGGTCCCGGGTGATGCCGGCATTGTTGACCAGCACGTCCACCGGCGCGAACTCGCGCTCCACGTCGGCCACGAACGCGTCCACGGCCGCGCCGTCGCGCACGTCGCAGGCGTCGATCCGGCACCGCACGCCGAGGGCGGCCAACTCTTTCTCGGTATCGCGAGCAGCCTCGCCCGTGCCGGTCGAGCAGCCCGCGATGTCGTACCCGTCGGCGGCCAGCCGCAGCGCGATCGCCCGCCCGATACCCCGGGAGACGCCGGTCACCAGCGCCGTACGCGGCTCTGCCATGGCGCCCCCAGAAGAAACGAGATACGTGTTACCAGAACCAACATAGTTGCCAGCTTGCCCGCCCGTCAATGCCCGGGCCTCTCGGGCGATGTGGCACTAGACGACGCGGGCGGCGCGGAGGTCGGCCTGGGCGGCCGGGGTATAGCCGAGTTCGCTGAGCAGGTCGGCGGTGTCCGCGCCCGGAGCCGGGGCACCGGTGCGTACCCGGGTGGGCGTGCCGGAGAACTTGACCGCGGTACCGGTCAGCGGCGCCGAGGTTCCGTTGCACAGCACCGTGTCCTGCAGCATGCCCCGCGCGGCCACGTGCGGATCCGTTGCCGCGTCGGCGAACGTGCGTACCCGCGCCGCCGTGATGCCCGCCGACTCCAGCGCGGCAAGGACTTCCGCGCAGGTACGCCCCGCGCACCAGCCCGCGATCACCGCGTTGACGGCGGTGCGGTTGTCCCGGCGCTCCTCGTTCGTACCGAACCCGGGTGCCCGCGCCAGCTCCGGCCGGCCCACCACCTCAGCCAGTACCCGCCAGTGCTTGTCCAGCGCGATGGCCAGGTACACGTGCCCGTCCGCACACCGGTACGCGTTGGCCGGTACCACGAAGTCGGCCTCGTTGCCCCACCGCGCCACGGGTACGCCGGTCGCGCCCAGCGTCAGGAACCCGGCGCTCTGGAACAGCAGCGCGTCCAGCATGGACACGTCGACGTGCTGGCCCTCACCGGTCACCTCCCGGTGCCGCAGCGCCGCCAGCGCGCCGATCGCCGCGTGCAGCCCGGCGATGTCGTCGGCGAGGAACGTGGGCGCCTTGACCGGCTGCCCGTCCGGCAGCCCGTTGGCCGCCATCCACCCGGCCGCCGCCTGCGTGGTCGGATCGTACCCGGGCCGGTGCGCGTCCGGACCGTACTGCCCGTACCCGGAGACGGAGACGAACACCAGATCCGGGCGTACCTTGTGACAGGCGCCGTACCCGATGCCCCAGCCGTCGAGCGTGCCGGGCTTGTAGTTCTCCACCACCACGTCGGCGGTGGCGACCAGGCGCAGGAACACGTCGGCGGCGCCGGGCTTGCGCAGGTCGAGAGACAGGCTGCGCTTGTTGCGGTGGACGGTCTCGCGGAACCAGGACAGCCCGGTACCGGGTATCTCGGGTGGCATCTGGCCTTCCCGGTTGCCGGGCATCTCCACCCGGATCACCTCGGCCCCCAGGTCCGCGAGCACGCACGCGGCCATCGGCCCCGACCACACCTTTCCCACATCCAGCACCCGCAGCCCATCCAGCGGCCCGGTCCGATCGCTCCGCGCGCCCGCGTAGAACGCCTGGGCATCCATACTCTGCCTCCTGGTTCGCTCCGCGAGCCGCCCCGATGCACAGCCTTCCTCCGGCGGACCGCCTCCGCCGTCGGTCGCGGCCCGTGCCGCCTCCGTCCAGGCAGTGCGGCGGCTCGCTGCGCTCACGGCTCAGATCCTCTGCAGGATTGAGGCGGTGCCGAGGGATCCGCCGCAGCACATCGTCACCAGAGCCAGCTCCCGGCCGGTGCGCTCCAACTCGTGCAGCGCCGTGAGAAGCAGCCGGGTACCCGTCGCCCCGACCGGATGGCCGAGCGCGATCGCGCCGCCGTTGACGTTCACCCGGTCCGGATCCGGCTTGTACGCGCGGCTCCAGGCCAGCACCACCGCGGCGAACGCCTCGTTCACCTCGAAGAGGTCGACGTCGCCGATGGCCATGCCGGCCCGGTCGAGGATCTTCCGGGTCGCCACGATCGGCCCGTCCAGCAGGAAGTACGGATCGGCACCGGTGACCACCTGGTGCAGCAGCCGCGCCCGGGGCCGCAGCCCGACCTGCGCGGCGCGCCGCTCCGACATCCACAGCACAGCCGCCGCGCCGTCCGACACCTGGGACGTGTTGCCGGCCGTGTGCAGGCCACCGTCCACAACCGGGCGCAGTACCGCCAGCGAGTCCATGGTGGACGGTCGGATGCCCTGGTCCGACGCGACGGTACGCCGCTCCCCCGTCGGTTCGCCTGCGGTGTCGAGCACCGGCGCCTCGATCGGCGCGGTCTCGGCCGCGAACCGGCCGGCGGCGGTGGCCGCGGCGGCCCGCTGCTGGGACAGCACCGCGAACTCGTCCACGTCGGCGCGGGTGAAGCCCTCCCGGGCCGCGATCCGCTCGGCGCCGCCGAACTGCGCCTTCGGCGGGTCGTCCCACGGGTAGTCGGCCGTCTTGTAGTGGCCCGGCCCCTGGTACAGGTTGGTGCCGAGCGGTACCCGGCTCATCGACTCGACCCCGCAGGCGATCCCGACGTCGATGGCGTCGGCGGCGATCAGCGCGGCGATGAGGTGGTTGGCCTGCTGCGCGGAGCCGCAGGACACGTCCACGGTGGTGCAGCCGACCTCCGGGTCCTCGCCCGAGTTGAGCCACGCGTTGCGGGTGATGTTGAGGCTCTGCTCGCCCACCTGGGTCACGCAGCCGCCGATGATCTGCTCCACCTCGCCGGGCGCGATCCCGGCGCGGCGGACGACGTCGAGCTGTACGTGCCGGAGCAGTTCGACCGCCTTGAGCCCGGCCAGCCAGCCACCCCGGCGGCCGATGGGGGTACGGGCGGTGGCCACGACAACGGGGACTGCCAACGCTGCCTCCTCGACCTCGACCGGAGATAGAAGATACTATAACAGCAGATACGATCTCTGGGAGGCAAGGATGCCCGGCGTACTCTCCTGGCTCGACGCGCCCGCGAACGGGCGTGGCATCCGGTTCGCGCAGCCGGACGGCTCCTGGGAGCTGTGGCCGTACGAGCGACTCGCGGCCCTCGCCTTCCGCTACGCGTACGGGCTGCGCGCGGCCGGGGTGCGCCGGGGTGACGGGGTGGCGCTGGTCGGGCACAGCGGCCCGGACTTCGTGGCCGCGCTCTTCGGTGCCCTGCGCGCGGGTGCGGTCGCCACCCCGATCGCGCCGCCGATGCGCTTCCGGGACGCGGCCGGGTACGCCGACCAGCTCCGCACCATCCTCGCCACGGCGCGACCGGTGCTGCTGCTCGCCCGGACGCAGGACGCCTTCGCCCCGGACCTCGGCACACCCGTCGTCCGCTACGGCGAGCTGCCGGAGGGTCCGGCACACCCGATGGCACCCGGGGAGATCGCGCTGTGCCAGTTCACCTCGGGTACCACCGGCCGGGTGCGCGGCGTACGCGTGCCGTACCGGGCGCTCGCGGCCAACCTGGACGCGATCCGGCGGTGGCTGGCCATGACCCCCGCCGACCCGACCGCCTCGTGGCTGCCCGTACACCATGACATGGGGTTGATCGGCTGCCTGCTCGCGCCGGTGACGACCGGGACGGACCTGTGGCTGATGCCACCCGAGGAGTTCGTCCGCCGGCCGGCCCGCTACCTCGCCTGCTTCGGCCGGGACGGCGCGCGGCTGACCGCGATGCCGGGCTTCGGCCTGGAACACATCGCGCGCCGGGTGCGGGACGAGGACCTGGCCGGCATGGACTTCTCCGCCTGGCGCGCGGTCATTGTGGGCGCCGAGCGGCTGGTTCCCGAGGCCCTGCACCGGTTCCACGCCAGGTGCGCCCCCTACGGCCTGGCGCGCAGGGCGATCGCCCCGGCCTACGGGCTGGCCGAGGCGACCCTCGCGGTGACGGGTTCGCCGCTGGACGAGGAGCCGGCGGTGCACGACGGCGTAGTGGGCTGCGGCCGGCCACTGTCCGGAGTGGACATCGCGGTCCTGGACGAGTACGGGCGGCCCACCGGGGGCGTGGGCGAGATCGCGGTCGGCGGTGCGAGCGTGCCGGCCGGGACCATCCGTACCGGGGACGCGGGATTTCTGCGCGACGGCCAGCTCTACGTGCTCGGCCGGTACGGGGACAGCCTGAAGGTACGCGGTACCACGGTCTTCGCGGAGGACCTCGACGCGCTGGTGGCCACCCAGACCGGGGTGTCCACGGGGCGGATCGCCTGCCTGCTCGGCGTGGACGCGGGTACCGACACGGCGGTGCTCGTCACCGAGCGGGTACCGGGCGAGGCGCGGCAGCGGGCCGGTACCCTGCTGCGCAGCCGGCTGCCCGGTGCCCGGGTGGACGTCGCCGACCTGCCGGTCGGTGCGGTACCCCGGACCAGCAGCGGCAAGCCGAAGCGCCGGGCGCTCTGGCAGGCGTACCTGGCCGGCGAGCTACCCCTCGGCGGCGACCAGCGCGGCCGCGTGCTCGCCGAGCATCATGCAGGTGAGCGCGGCGGGTGCGCGTAGCGCGACGGGCACGATCGAGGCGTCCACCACCCGCAGCCCGGCCACGCCCCGTACCCGGCACCGCTCGTCCACCACCGCGTCCGGATCGCCGTCCACGCCCATCCGGCACCCGCCGAGCAGGTTGGCGCGGGAGAACGCGGACATCCGCAGCATCCCGGCCAGCGCCTCGTCGTCGGCGACGGTCCCATCGTCCAGGAACGCGAACTTGTCCACAGTGGAGCTGAACGCGTCCTGGTTGGCCACCTCCCACGCGTACCGGAACCCGGCCATCAGCCGTGGCAGGTCGCCGGGTGCGGTGAAGAAGCCGAGATCCAGCAGCGGCGGCGCGGCCGGGTCGGCCGCGGTGAGGCTGACCCGGCCCCGCGAGGCCGGCCGCATGTCGGCCACCATCAGCCCGTTCACGTGGCGGGTGCCGATCACGTGCTCCAGCCCGGCTGTCGGACCGTGTGCGAGGTCCATCCCGAACAGGCACAGGTAGAACGCGTGATCCTCGGCGTACCCGGGAAAATGGGGTAGCCGGGCCAGCGCCTGCAGGCGCGGCCAGGCCGGCGGCACGGCCCCGGTGACCGGGATCGCGAACAGCATCGCGCCGGCCTGGTCGATCAGGCCGGTGCCGACGGCGGGCAGGTCCACGACGGGCGCGATGCCCAGGCGCCGGAGGTCGCCGGCCGGCCCGATGCCGGAGCGCAGCAACAGCGTCGGGCTGTACGGCGCGCCCGCGCTGAGAATCAGCTCGACCGCTTCGATGAGCTGACCACCCACCTCCACGCCCACGGCCCGGTCCCCGCGCAGCACCACTTTGTCCACAGTAGACATACCGCGCACGGTCAGGTTCGGCCGCCCGCGCGCCGGGCCGAGGTAGGCCAGGTTCGTGGAGATGCGCCGCCGGCCGCGCCGGTTCTGCGGGTACGGGCCGATGCCGGCGGCGTCGGGCGCGTTGAGGTCGGCGCAGTACGCCTGCCCGAGTGCCACGGTCGCGTCCACGAACCCGGCCACGCCGGGCACGAACTCCGCGCGCGGCCAGCGGGTCACCGGCACCGGGCCGGCGGTGCCGTGGTAGGGCGCGTCGCCGTACTGCTCGTCGGTCTCCACCCGCCGGTACGCCTCCAGCACCGCGGGAAAGTCCCAGGACGGCAGGCCGGGCGCGGCCCACTCGGCGAAGTCCGCCGCGGGTGCGCGCACCGCACCGCGACTGTTCACCGAGGACGACCCGCCCGCCACCCGGCCGCGCGCGTAGTGCTGCGGCCGGCCGCAGACCAGCCCGTCCAGGTCCCACTCGAATCCGTCCACTGTGGACGGCTCGCCCTCGGCGAGCACCTCGGGCAGCTCGCCGGGGAAGTCCGGCCCGGCCTCCAGCAGCAGCACGCTGCGCCCCGGGTCCTCGGACAGCCGCGCGGCCAGCACCGCCCCCGCGGTACCCGCACCGACCACCACGACGTCATAGCGAGGCATCAGGACTCCAGTCCGCGGACCACCTCGGCGAGTACCGCGGCCCGGTGGTCGACCAGGTAGAAGTGGTTGCCAGGAAACACCTTCAGGGTAAGGCCGGCCGTGGTGTGCCCGGCCCACGCCCCCGCCTGTACCGGCGTGACCTCGGGATCCGCGTCGCCGAGCAGCGCGGTGATCGGGCACGGCAGCGGCTGCGCCGGCACCGGCCGGTACGTCTCGATGAGCCGGTAGTCGCCGCGCAGCGCCGGCATCAGCGCGGCCCGCAGGTCGGCGTGGTCGAGCACCTCGGCGCTGGTGCCGCCGAGCCGCGACAGCTCGGCCCACAGCACGTCGTCCGGGCCGCGGTGCTTGACGCCGTTCTCGTGGTACTCCGGTGCCGGCCGGCCGGACACGTACAGCCGGACCGGATCCACGCCGTACCGCGCGCGCAGCCGGTGCGCCACCTCGAACGCGATCGCCGCGCCCATGCTGTGCCCGAACAGCGCCACCGGCCGGTCCAGCACCGGCGGCAGCACACCCGCGACGGTGTCCACCATCGTCTCCATGTCCGGCACGCACGGCTCGCTGATGCGGTCCAGCCGGCCCGGGTACTGCACCGCGACCAGCTCGACGTGCTCGGGCAGCGCGCCCGCCCAGGAGCGGTAGAACGTCGCGCTGCCGGTGGCGTACGGGAAGCAGACCAGCCGCAGCCGCGCCGCCGGCCGCGGCCGGTAGCAGCGCAGCCAGTCCCGGGCGGTGGCGGCGGTCATCCGGCCACCGCCAGCTCGGCCGCCGCGC
>DATEJJ010000415.1:0-2574 GCA_035278125.1 Rugosimonospora sp. | reverse complement strand
TGTCGGCCAGCCGCAGGGCGCGCGCGACGGCGGACACGCCGGTGCCGGGCTGCTCCTCGATCGCCTGCAACACCTCGATCTGCGCCAGCGACAGGGCCGGCTGCGCCGCCCCGGCCCGCAGCCGCCGGCGCACCGCGCGGCGCAGCAGGTTGATGTCGTGCATCAGCTCTTGCGCGCGCGGCTCATCCACACGCTGAAGATACCTCGGATACCGAGCTATTTTCCAGGACGCCGCCATCGACTGCGGTCAGGCGGGGGCGGCGCGGGTACGGGCCGGCCGAAGAGGGCGGCGAGCGCCTCCCGGCTGTCCCCGGGGGCGGACCGGTTGCGCCGCCGGTACCCGCAGCCCGCGCACTCGTGCAGCAGCACGTGCCGCCCGGCCTCGAACAGCACCCCGATCGGCGCCATCAGCGCGCCGCAGTCGGCAGCCCGGTCCCCCGGCGCCACGTCCACGTGCTTGGACCACAGGCAGCGGGGGCAGTGGTTGGTGTACCCGTCACCGCGTACCGCCGCGCCGCAGTGTTCGCAGTCGAAGTCCTCGCGCCGGCGGGTGAACCGGGGTCCCTCGCTGGTCACCGGGCTCATGGTACCGGCGCGGGTAACCTCGCCTGGTGAGCACGCACATGACCCCCGAGCAGTTCCGCCGGTACGGCCACCAGGTCGTGGACTGGATCGCCGACTACTGGGACACGCTCCCCGCCCAGCGGGTGGTACCCGAGGTGAAGCCGGGCGAGATCGCGGCGCGGCTGCCCGCCGGCCCGACCGAGCAGGGCGAGACGGTGGAGGCGATCCTGGCCGATCTGTCCACAGTGGTCACTCCGGGCCTCACCCACTGGCAGCACCCGGGCTTCTTCGGGTACTTCCCGGCGAACACGTCGGGTCCGTCGGTGCTGGGTGACCTGCTGTGCGCGGGGGTCGGGGTACAGGGCATGCTCTGGGCCACCAGCCCGGCCTGCACCGAACTGGAGACCGTGGTGCTGGACTGGCTGGCCGACCTGATGGACCTGCCGCCGGCGTTCCGCTCCACGGGTACCGGCGGCGGCGTGATCCAGGACTCGGCGTCCTCGGCGGCGCTGGTCGCCACCCTGGTCGCGCTGCACCGGGCGAGCGGCGGCCGGTGGGCGGCGGCCGGGGTGGACCGGGAGTACACGGTCTACACCTCGGTGCACGGGCACTCCTCGATCGAGAAGGCGGCGCGCATCGCCGGGCTGGGCGGCGACCGGGTGCGGACGGTCGAGGTGGACCCGGACACGCAGGCGCTGCGGCCGGAGCGGCTGCGGGCGGCGATCGAGGCGGACCGGGCGGCCGGGGCGGTACCGGCGCTGATCGTGGCGACCATCGGTACCACCTCCACCACGGCCGTCGACCCGCTGCCCGAGATCGGCGCGATCGCCCGCGAGTGCGGCGCCTGGCTGCACGTGGACGCGGCGTACGCGGGTGCCGCCGCGGTCTGCCCGGAACTGCGCTGGACGCACGCGGGCGTGGAACTGGCCGACTCGTACGCGTTCGACCCGCACAAGTGGCTGCTGACCGGGTTCGACTGCGACGCGTTCTGGGTGGCCGACCGGGCGGAGCTGATCAAGGCGCTGTCGGTGCTCCCGGAGTACCTGCGCAACGCGGCCACCGAGTCGGGCGCGGTGATCGACTACCGGGACTGGCAGGTCAGCCTGGGGCGCCGGTTCCGGGCGCTGAAGCTGTGGCTGGTGCTGCGCTGGTACGGCGCCGAGGGCCTGCGCGCCCACATCCGCACCGGCGTCACGCTGGCCGCCGGGCTGGCCGGCCGGATCGCGGCGGACGAGCGCTTCGAACTGGCCGCGCCGCACCCGTTCTCCCTGGTCTGCTTCCGCCTGAGCGGCGGCGACGAGCTGAACCAGGAGCTGCTGCGCGAGCTCAACGCGAGCGGCCAGGTCTTCCTCACCCACACGTACGTGAACGGCAGGTACACGCTACGGTTCGCGATCGGCGCGCCACAGACCGCTCAAGAACACGTGGACGCGGCCTGGCAACTGGTCAGCGACACGGCTGACAAGCTCGCGAGCCGCTGACTTGCCTGAAGAAACGCACATATGCTGCGGTAATGCAACGCACCGACTTCCGCTCCATGCCCTGCTCGATCGCGCGTACCCTCGCCGTGGTCGGGGAGGCGTGGACCCCGCTGATCCTGCGCGACGTCGTGTTCGGGCTGACCCGGTTCGACGAGATCCAGCGGGACCTGGGCGTGGCCACCAACGTGCTCACCGACCGGCTGCACACGCTGGTGTCGTACGGGCTGCTGGCCAAGGAGCCGTACCAGACCCGGCCGCTGCGCCACCGGTACCAGTTGACCGAGGCGGGTCTGGACTTCCTGCCGGTCCTGCTGTCGCTGATGCAGTGGGGCGACAAGTGGGCGGGGGACGACGCGGGGCCACCGGTACACATCATTCATCGTGAATGTGGCCAGCCCACCGCGCCGTTGATGGTGTGCGCCGCGTGCAAGCGGCCGCTGCTGGCGGCGGAGGTGGGCGCGCGCAACGGGCCGGGCGCCGTCCGCGGCCCGGGCGTACACTCTTTCCCTAAACGGCAACCTTCCCGAAG
>DATEJJ010000414.1:0-2375 GCA_035278125.1 Rugosimonospora sp. | reverse complement strand
GGTGGGGCAGCGACCCAGTAGCGGACTGGTCGAGCAACACCCGTAACCCGTAGCGAGGCCGTCAGGCCCCGCCGCCCACGCCCAGGTACGCGGCTCACGGTGATCAGCCTCTCTCAGGGTTCAGGGGTCGCCGGGGGCCTTGCGGGTCGCCCGTGGCCAGAGGGCGGCCTGCCGCAAGAGGGTGCGGTCGGTCGGTACGGGGTTGGAGCCGCCCGCACCCGCGGAGAGCTTGGGCGCGGTGGATCGGACCGCCTCGCCCAGGGTACGGGCGGTCATGAATTGGAGCCGCCCGCACGCACCAAGAGTTGGGCCCGGCACGCCCCACCGCCCCCGGGGTGAGCCGGGCCCGCCGGACGGGGTGCGTCGGCTGGCGCCTCAAGCAACAGGCCGGCGCACCCCCCCGATCGAGTACCAGGAGCAGGACATGCCCGCACAGCAGCCAGACAGCGTCGAACTCGACCCCACCCGGGTAGAGGCCCGCGTCGACCTGATCCTCCACGACAACGAACCGGTACCGGTGCTGGTCATCGTGGACGGCGGCACGGTCGTGGAGCTGCCCGCGGTGGACCCGGTGGCCGCGGCCCGGGCGGCGCTGCGGATCGCGGTCGCCGCCAACGATCTCGCCAGCCGCCTGGTCAACACCCCACCGACCTGCGTACCGGACTCATGACCATGGACACCGGGGACCGGCTGTACGAGGCGCTGTGCCGGTACGAGGAACTGGCCGAAGGGTTGGAGCCGCAGACCAACAGCGGCCCGCCCGCCCCATGGGCCGCGCCGGGTCAGCGCGAGCGGGTGCCCGTCGAGGTGCCGCCCGGGGATGCCGCGAAGCCCGCGGCCCGAGACGTGGCGCCAGCCCTGCCGCACCGGGCTCGGGCCGGCGCCACCCCAAGAAGAGATCACTGATGGATGGAGAAACGCGGATGTCGCGGATGACGGAAGCCGCAGGTGCCTTCGTGAAGGCGTCGGCCAGCAGCGGGAACGGGAACTGCGTCGAGTTGGCGCTGCAGCCCGGCGGGGTGCTGGTGCGGGACAGCAAGGACCGGACCGGGCCGGTGCTGAGGTTCACCACGGAGGAGTGGGAGGCGTTCCTGGCCGGTGCGCGGGACGGCGAGTTCGACCTGTCCTGACCCGATGAGCGGGGTGCGCCGGTCACACCTGTGGAGAGGGAGAGCCGGCGCACCCTCCACACCGGACGCCGGGGAGGCGAGTGGGTGTGACATCCACCGGACCGGCCGGAGGCAAGGAGCGGGCCGCGATTCGTGCCGTGATGGCCCGGGTGCTGGACACCCACTGGCGGCTGGCGGACGGGTCCTATGGGTGCGGGGAGCCGATGTGCGGGGCGCGGGAGGCGGCGCTGACCTACCTGACCGGGCTGGAGTTCGAGTTCGGCCTGGGTGCTTCGGCCGACGACGAGGAGTGGGTCGCGATGGTGGTGTACGACGAGCGGACGCGGGTGTTGGCGGACGAGGTCCGGGCGGAGCACAAGCCCGACGACACCGGGGCGTGCCCGAAGTGCCGCAGACGGGGCTGCGCCGCGTACCGACTGGCCGCGCGGGTTCTCGCCGCGGGGGTGCAGGCGGGGCTGAACGTGCCGGTGATCGGGCCGGTCGAGGTGGACGGGACGACGTTGTGACCCTGCCACCCGATGCGTTCCCGGCCGACGAGATCCGCGCCGACGTGGAGAAGACGATCCAGGCGGTCATCGAGGACCTCGACGCGGGCGGCGGGAACCTGGTCATGGACCCGTGGATGCTCACGGAGGTCGTGCCGAAGGCCATGGTCCGGATCATCGAGACGCACGTGCCCGACGGCTCGGGAGTCTGCGCCGCGTGCGACCGGCGGCCGTGCCCCTTGCGGCAGACCGCCCTGGCCTACACCAGCGGCCTGGTGGCCGACGGCGCCGACTTCCACACGGTAGTGCGCGCGGTGGCCCCTGTGCCCCCGCCACCGTACGGCGCCCACGGCTCCCGGCGCACTGGGTGGCTGCGCCGCCCGCCCGCCGACGGGAGCACGTCGTGACCGTGGTGCTGTACGAGCCGGAGCGGCTGTGCCCGAGTCCGGTGTGGAGTTGGGTGGACGACGCGCGCCAGCACCGGCCGGAGGGTACGGAAGATCTGTGCGCCGTCTGCGAATGGCACTGGCCCTGCCCGCCGTACACACAGGCCCGGCTCGCGTTGATCCGCGCCGGGGTACCGCCAGCGTTGTGGGCGGCGCCGCGGCCGGTGCCGGGGTGGGCGCGGTGACCGGCGACCTGTACGCGTACCGGCGGATCGCGAACGACCTCCGCACCCGCATCACCACCGGGGACCTGAAGCCGGGCGGCAAGGTGCCCAGCGAGGTCGACCTGATCCGGCGCTACGAGGTGGCGCGGG
>DATEJJ010000413.1:0-12950 GCA_035278125.1 Rugosimonospora sp. | reverse complement strand
GATCGCTGAGGTCGCGACCGCCGAGAGTCACGACAACTGCCACTGGTGCCCGTTCTACCGGCCTGGGCGCGGCACGGACGTGGGTGGCGCGGCGCTGGTCGTGATCGCGCTGATCCGGCCGTGGGGCGGCCTGAAACGGCTGTTCGGCCTGTACCCGGCGGTGCGCGGCGCGCTGGTCGGCGGTGCGGCGGCGGTACTGCTGGCCGGCGCGCTGGACGGTACCGCGCTGGACGTGGCCGGAGCGGCGACGGCGATCGGGGTACCGCTGGCGGCGCTGGCCGCGCTGCGCGTGCTCGACCACGCCGACGACCGTACCGTCGCCGAGGCGGTCCGCGCCGCGCTGCGCTGGGAGGAGGAGGCGCGCCCGATCGGCAGCACGACACACGAGCCGGCCCGCCCACCGGGTGCTGCGGCGGGTGAGGTGTTACTGTGAAATCCCGTGGATAGCACGATTGTTCGGGCGGGTTCCACCTGGTCAGTGGCCCCGCTGACCAGTAGGGAAACAAGCCACGGGAGCAGGCGGTGGGTTCTTCGCGGACGGCCAGCGGTTCGCCTAAGCACATTTTCGTCACCGGAGGCGTCGCCTCCTCACTCGGCAAGGGGCTGACCGCCTCAAGCCTCGGCAACCTGCTTACCGCGCGCGGTCTGCGGGTGGTCATGCAGAAGCTCGACCCGTACCTGAACGTGGATCCGGGCACGATGAACCCGTTCCAGCACGGCGAGGTGTTCGTCACCGAGGACGGCGCCGAGACCGACCTGGACGTCGGGCACTACGAGCGCTTCCTGGACCGGGACCTGTCCCGCCGCGCCAACGTGACCACCGGCCAGATCTACTCCGAGGTGATCGCCAAGGAGCGGCGCGGCGAGTACCTGGGCGACACGGTTCAGGTGATCCCGCACGTCACCAACGAGATCAAGGCCCGCATCCGGGCCATGTCCGAGCCGGCCGAGGGCGACCCGCGCCGCGCCGACGTGGTGATCACCGAGGTCGGCGGCACGGTCGGCGACATCGAGTCGCTGCCGTTCCTGGAGGCCATCCGGCAGATCCGCCACGATATCGGCCGGGACAACTGCTTCTACCTGCACGTCTCGCTGGTGCCCTACCTGGCGCCGTCCGGCGAGCTGAAGACCAAGCCCACCCAGCACTCCGTGGCCGCCCTGCGCAACATCGGTATCCAGCCGGACGCGCTGGTCTGCCGCTCGGACCGGGAGATCCCGGAGAAGCTCAAGGAGAAGCTGGGGCTGTACTGCGACGTGGACCGCGACGCCGTGGTCTCCGCGCCGGACGCGCCCAGCATCTACGACATCCCGAAGGTGCTCCACCGGGAGGGGCTGGACGCGTACGTGGTGCGCCGGCTCGGGCTGTCCTTCCGGGACGTGGACTGGCACCGCTGGGACGACCTGCTGCTGCGGGTACACAACCCGACCCAGACGGTCACCGTGGCGATCGTGGGCAAGTACGTCGACCTGCCCGACGCGTACCTGTCGGTGTCCGAGGCGGTACGCGCGGCCGGCTTCGCCCACCGGGCCCGGGTGGACCTGCGCTGGGTACCCAGCGACAGCTGCGCCACCCCGGCCGGGGCGGCGGCGGCCCTGGCGGGAGTACACGGCGTCGTCGTCCCCGGCGGGTTCGGGGTACGCGGCATCGAAGGCAAGATCGGCGCCGTCCGGTACGCCCGCGAGAACGGCATCCCCACCCTGGGCCTGTGCCTGGGCCTGCAGTGCATGACCATCGAGGTGGCCCGGCACCTGGGCAGCCTGCCCGACGCGAACTCCCGCGAGTTCGATCCGAACGCGGCGCACCCGGTGATCGCGACCATGGCGGAGCAGGCGGACATCGTCGCCGGCCGGGGGGACCTGGGCGGCACCATGCGGCTGGGCTCGTACCCGGCGCTGCTGGCCGAGGGCTCGCTGGTGGCGAAGGCGTACGGCACGACCGAGGTCACCGAGCGGCACCGGCACCGGTACGAGGTGAACAACGCGTACCGGGACGTGCTGGTCAAATCGGGACTGCAGATCTCGGGTACCTCGCCGGACGGGAAGCTGGTGGAGTTCGTGGAGCTGGACCCGCAGCTGCACCCGTTCTTCGTCGGCACCCAGGCGCATCCGGAGCTGAAGAGCCGGCCCACCCGCCCGCACCCGCTGTTCGCCGCGTTCATCGGCGCGTCCCTCACGTACGCGGACGGCGAACGCCTGCCCGTCGAGCTGCCCGCATGAGCCCGTATGGAGTGAAGTCCAGCGAGCCGCGGTTCGCCGGGCCGGTGTTCTCCGTGGTCACCGACCAGGTGGAGATGCCGGACGGCGGGGTCGCGCGGCGCGACTACGTACGGCACGTGGGCGCGGTCGGCGTGGTGGCGCTGGACGAGGACGAGCGGGTGGTGCTGGTCCGGCAGTACCGGCACCCCGTCCGGCAGCGGCTGTGGGAGCTGCCCGCCGGCCTGATCGACGTGGCCGGGGAGGAGCTGCCGGCCGCCGCCGCGCGGGAGCTGGCCGAGGAGGTGGACCTGGTCGCCGGGCGCTGGGACCTGCTGGTCGACGCGTACACCTCGCCCGGGTACTCGACCGAGAAGATCCGGCTCTACCTGGCCCGGGACCTGGCGCCGGTACCCGAGGCGGAGCGGCACGAGCGGCGGGAGGAGGAGGCGGAGATGGAGGTCCGCCGGGTACCCCTGGACGAGGCCGTCGCCATGGCGCTGCGCGGGGAGATCCTCAACGCGGCGGCGCTGATCGGGGTGTTCGCCGCCGCCGGCCTGCGCGCCCAGGGCTGGCCGGCGCCGCTCCGCCCGCTGGACACGCCGCTGCCCGGTTGACAGATCGTCAGCCGGGAGGGCGGTGCACTGTCAGCTTGTCAGGCGCGCGGGCGGTCCGGGGGATCTAGACTCACCGCGCGAGCTTCCTGTGCGGGCGGCTCAGGACAGGAGGATCTACGGTGAAGGTCGCAATCCCCCGCGAAGTTAAGAACCACGAGTACCGGGTGGCGATCACACCTGCGGGCGTGCACGAGTTCGTCCGGGCGGGCCACGACGTGTACGTCGAGGCGGGCGCCGGTACCGGCTCCTCGATCGTGGACGAGGAGTACACCGCCGCCGGTGCCCGGATCCTCCCCACCGCCGACGCCGTCTGGGCCGAGGGCGACCTGGTACTCAAGGTCAAGGAGCCCATCGCCGAGGAGTACCACCGGATGCGCGAGGGGCAGGTGCTGTTCACGTACCTGCACCTGGCCGCGTCCCGGGACTGCACCGACGCGCTGCTGGAGCGGCGGGTCACGGGGATCGCGTACGAGACGGTCGAGGGGACGGACGGCACGCTGCCGCTGCTCGCCCCGATGTCCGAGGTGGCCGGGCGGCTGGCCCCGCAGGTCGGCGCGTACCACCTGATGCGCTCCGGCGGCGGGCGCGGCGTGCTCATGGGCGGCGTCTCCGGCGTGTACGCGGCCAAGGTCGTGGTGATCGGCGCCGGTGTGTCCGGTACCAACGCCGCCGCGATCGCGCTCGGCATGCAGGCCGAGGTGCTGCTGCTGGACCGCAACATCAACAAGCTGCGCCACTCGGACGCGATCTACCAGGGGCACCTGCAGACCGTAGCGTCCAACGCGTACGAGGTGGAGCGCGCGGTCATCGACGCCGACCTGGTCATCGGCGCGGTGCTGGTACCCGGTGCCAAGGCGCCCACGCTGGTCTCCAACGAACTGGTGTCGCGGATGAAGCCGGGCAGCGTGCTCGTCGACATCGCCATCGACCAGGGCGGCTGCTTCGAGGACTCGCGCCCCACCACCCACGCGGACCCGGTCTACCAGGTCCACAACTCGATCTTCTACTGCGTGGCGAACATGCCCGGCGCGGTGCCGCACACCAGCACGTACGCGCTGACCAACGTGACCATGCCGTACGCGCTGGAGCTGGCCAACAAGGGCTGGCGGGAGGCGCTGCGCGGGGACCGGGGACTGGCACTGGGCCTGAACACCTTCGACGGCAACCTCACCTACGGGCCGGTGGCGCAGGCGCACGGCCTGCCGTACGTGAAGCTGGAGGAGGTCCTCACCTGAGCGCTGCCGGGACGGTCCGCGCCTATCTCGACCACCTCACTGTGGAGCGCGCGCTCGCGGTGAACACGCTGCGCGCGTACCGGCGGGACCTGGAGCGCTACGTGGCCGCGCTGGCCGCCGCCGGCGTGACCGACCTGAGCGAGGTCAGCGAGGGTCAGGTGGCCGGGTACCTGGCCCAACTGCGCGAGGGGGACGCCGACCATCCGGCACTGGCACCCGCGTCGGCGGCACGGGCCATCAGCGCGGTACGCGGGCTGCACCGCTTCGCCGCCCGGGAGGGACTGTCCACACTGGACCCGGCGCGGGAGGTCACCCCGCCGGTACCGCCGCGCCGGCTGCCCAAGGCGCTGGACGTGGACCAGGTGGCGGCGATCCTGGCCGGTACCGCCGGGGACGGGCCGCTCGACCTGCGCGACCGGGCGCTGCTGGAGTTCCTGTACGGCACCGGCGCGCGCATCTCCGAGGCGGCCGGCGCCTGCGTCGACGACCTGGACCTGCGCGAGGGTACCGCGCTGCTGCACGGCAAGGGCGGCCGCACCCGGCTGGTACCGGTCGGCGGGTACGCGGTGGCCGCGCTGGACGCGTACCTGGTCCGGGCCCGTCCGGTGCTGGCCGCGGCCGGGCGGGGGGTGCCGCAGGTGTTCCTCAACGCGCGGGGCGGGCCGCTGTCCCGGCAGAGCGCCTGGACGATCCTGCGCCGGGCCGCCGAGCGCGCGGGCCTGGCACCCGCCCGCATCTCGCCGCACACGCTGCGCCACTCGTACGCCACCCACCTGCTCGACGGCGGCGCTGACGTGCGCGTGGTCCAGGAACTCCTGGGTCACGCCTCGGTCACCACGACCCAGATCTACACCTTGATCACCGTCGACCGCCTCCGCGAGGTCTACGCCACATCCCACCCCCGGGCCCGCTAACGATCTTGGGTCAGGTTGGCGAGGGGCGGGCCGCGTCCGGGGCGGGTCTTGGGACGTTGAGTTCGGTAAGTGCGCAACACGCCGAGTGCGGTCCCGCAAGCTGCGGTCATCTGTGGCGTACAGTCGGGCAACGGCGCGGATTCCTCCAGGCCGCGAGGGGACTCCGCGAGCGGCGGCGCCACTGTACCAATCGGTCGGCTCGACGCCGGGCGGTCGTCGGGGAGGGGCGTAAGGAAGATGCCAGCCATCGGGCACCAGGCCGAATCCTGGACCTCGCAGATGCGTGCCGAACAGTCCGCGCTCGATCTCGGCGCCGAACTCGGCCCGGCCGACCCGACCGCGTTCACGCAGCGGCGGCCCATCCCGCAGCCGGTACCGCTGGACCGGCACGGCCCGGCGCGCATCATCGCCATGGCCAACCAGAAGGGTGGCGTCGGAAAGACGACAACCACCATCAATCTCGGCGCGGCCCTGGCCGAGTACGGCCGCCGCGTGCTGCTCGTGGACTTCGACCCGCAGGGCGCCCTGTCGGTCGGGCTCGGCGTGAACCCGCACAACCTGGAAGTGTCGATCTACAACCTGCTGCTGCAGGACGACGTCACCATCGACGACATCCTCATCAAGACCGATGTGGCCGGTCTGCACCTGCTGCCCGCCAACATCGACCTGTCCGCCGCCGAGATCCAGCTGGTCACCGAGGTGGCCCGGGAGATGGCGCTGACCCGGCTGCTGCGCCCGGTGCTGCGCGAGTACGACTTCATCCTCATCGACTGCCAGCCGTCTCTGGGCCTGCTCGCGATCAACGCGTTGACCTGCGCGCACGGCGTACTGATCCCGCTGGAGTGCGAGTTCTTCAGCCTGCGCGGGGTGGCCCTGCTGCTGGACACCATCGACAAGGTACGCGAGCGGCTGAACTTCGACCTGGAGCTGGAAGGCATCCTGGCCACCATGTACGACTCGCGGACCACGCACTGCCGGCAGGTACTGCAGCGGGTCGTGGAGGCGTTCGGCGACAAGGTGTACCAGACCGTGATCACGAAGACGGTCAAGTTCCCCGAGTCCACCGTGGCCGGTACCCCCATCACCAACCTCGACCCGGCCTCATCCGGCGCGCGCAACTACCGCCAGCTCGCCCGCGAGGTGATCGCGGCGGCGGCGGAGCGTGACTGACCGGGGAGCCCCGGCGTGAGCTACGGTCACCAGGTGACCGTGCCCGCCGACGAGGACTCCAGCTCGACTGCGTCCGGCGCCGCACCGCGACCCAGGGCCGCCGCGGACGATCCGCCTGCTCCCGCCCCCGGTCCGCCGCCCGCTGACAGCCCGGCTTCGGTCGATACGCCGCCGGTCGATGATGCCGTGCCGGCAGACGCGGCGCCGGTTGATGCGGCGTCCATGGACGCGGCGTCCGTGGACGCGGCAGGGCAGGAGGCGCGCGGGTTCCAGGTGACGCTGGACAACTTCAGCGGCCCGTTCGACCTGCTGCTGCAGCTGATCGGCAAGCACAAGCTCGACGTCACCGAGGTGGCGCTGCACCAGGTCACCGACGAGTTCATCGCGTACATCCGGGGGATGGGCGACGACTGGGACCTCGACGAGGCCAGCGAGTTCCTCGTCGTCGCCGCCACCCTGCTCGACCTCAAGGCGGCCCGGCTGCTGCCCGCCGCCGCCGTCGAGTCCGAGGAGGACCTGGCCCTGCTGGAGGCGCGCGACCTGCTGTTCGCGCGGCTGCTGCAGTACAAGGCATTCAAAGAGGCCGCGGCCCACCTGGCCCAGCTCACCGAGACCGGCGCCCGCCGCTGGCCCCGCGCCGTCGGGCTGGAGCCGCGCTATGCCGAGGCCCTGCCCGACCTGGTGCTCGGCATCGGCCCGCAGCGCCTGGCCGCGCTCGCGGCCAAGGCCATGGCCCCGAAGAAGCCGCCGGTGGTCTCGGTCGACCACATTCACATGGTACGAGTGAGTGTGCGCGAGCACGCCGCGGCACTGCGTGACCAGCTGATTCGCTTGCGTACGGCAAGCTTCCGGGTGCTCTGCGGCGACTGCCAGTCCACCCTGGAGATCGTGGCCCGGTTCCTCGCCCTCCTGGAGCTGTACCGCGAGGGCCTGGTCGGCTTCGAGCAGGTGCAAGCCCTCGGCGAGCTGACCGTACGGTGGACGGGTGGCGACGACGCGGGCGCCGACCTGGACGTCGACGAGTACGCTGGTGCGCCGCCGGAACCGGCGGAGGCACCGGTACCGGCGGAGGTGGCGAGCGCGGCGGCAGAGGGGACGGACGGGTGAGCACGGGCAACGAGGCGGACGGCTCGCTTGCCGCGCAGGCGGCGGCGTGGGTGCCGCCGTGGGCACGCGAACCGCAGCCCGAGGAGTCGGCCCCCGACCAACCCGGCGAGTCCGAGCCGGCGGTGACCGAGCCGGTGGCGGAGGTCGAGCCGGTGGCGGAGGTCGAGCCGCCGGCGGCGGAGCCGGTCGCGGAGGTCGAGCCGGTGCGGGCCACGGATGGTTCGCTGGAGCAAGTGACCGGTCCGGCGTCCGAACCGGCTGAGCTGGATCCGGATGCTGAGCCCGGCCCGGCGGCGGCCTTCGAGGTGGCGGACGCCACGGGGCCGGCGGAGACCGGTTCCCCGGATGCCGGGCCGATTGATCGCCGCCTTGTGGACGCTGGTTCGACGGGAGACGGCCCTGCACCGAGCCCTGAGGTCCGGCTTGACCGGGGGGAGACTGGCGAGCCGGTCGATGGCGAGCTGAGCGCCCATACTGACCTGACTTCGGAGGGCGGGTCTGCGGCCGGTCCGGTGGACGACTTGACTGCTGGTCAAGGGCGCGGGCCGGACGGCGAATTCGACCTGGTCACGGAGGATGTCGTGGTCGCCGGCGGGGAGGCCGGAGTCTCCGGCGCCGAGCCGAGTGCGGACGAGAGGTCGACGGCAGATCCCGGCCAAGGCGAGGGCGCGACTGATGGTGAGTTCGCCGCGCACGCCGGAGCCGCGGGTTTCGGGGCGGAGCCCGAGGACAGATCTGACCTTGGCGCTGCTGGTGAGCTAGCCGGGGACCGCCTGGTCGCGCCGGACGCCGGCGCTGAGGGGGGCGGGTCCGCGGCGAGCGGGGCGGCCGGCGAGGTTGCTCTGCGTGACGACGGGGCCGAGGCTGACGTCGAGTCCGGGGTAACTCCGGAGGGTGAGGCGGGGGCCGGGGACATTGTGGCTGCCGGGGCGGGTGCGGGGGAGTCTTCGGCAGGTGGGGCGGGGGGCGCGGGTACCCAGGAAGGATTGTGGGCGGAAGCGGAGAGTGACGCGGCCGGCGGGGCGGCAGCGCCCAGCAAGACCGTGCCCGCCGAGGACCTGCGGCCCGCGCTGGAGGCGATCCTGCTCGTGGTGGACGAGCCGGTCGGCGAGGTGATGCTGGCGCAGGTGCTGGAGCTGCCGACCGAACGGATCGCGGCGGAGCTGGAGGCGCTTGCGGCCGAGTACGCGGCACACGCGCGGGGCTTCGAGCTGCGGCGGGCAGCCGGTGGGTGGCGGCTGTATACCCGACCCGACTACGCCGCGTATGTGGAGCGGTTCGTGCTGGACGGGCAGTCGGTGCGGCTGACGCAGGCGGCGCTGGAGACACTGGCGGTGATCGCGTACAAGCAGCCGGTGACCCGGTCGCGCATTTCCGCCATCCGGGGGGTCAACTGTGACGGCGTGATCCGGACGCTGGTGACCCGGGGGCTGATCGAGGAGTGCGGCACCGAACCGGAGACCGGGGCGCACCTGTACCGTACGTCCGTGCTGTTCCTGGAGAAGCTCGGACTCGATTCGGTGGAGCAGTTGCCACCGCTCGCGCCGTTCCTGCCCGACAACATCGACGAGATCGCGGATGCCCAGCAGTCCTGAGCCGGTCGAGCGCCTGCAGAAGGTGCTCGCCGGTGCGGGCGTCGGTTCGCGCCGGGCCTGTGAGGAGCTGATCGCCGCCGGCCGGGTGAAGGTCGACGGGCGGGTCGCGGAGCTGGGCGACAAGGTCGACCCGCGCGCGGCGGAGATCTACGTGGACGGCGAGCGGGTGATCGCCGATGACAACCTGGTCTACCTTGCTTTGAACAAGCCACGCGGCGTGGTCTCCACCATGGCCGACGAGCGCGGGCGGACGGCGATCGCGGACTTCCTCGGCAACGTGCCGCAGCGCGTGTTCCACGTGGGGCGGCTGGACGCCGACAGCGAGGGGCTGCTGCTGCTCACCAACGACGGCGGGCTGGCGCACCGGCTCACCCACCCGTCGTTCGGGGTGGCCAAGACCTACCTGGCCGAGGTGCCCGGGCCGGTCGCGAAGGGGCTGCGGCGGCGGCTGCTGGCCGGGGTCGAGCTGGAGGACGGGCCGGTGCAGGCGGACGAGTTCCGGGTGGTCGACTCGGTGCCGGGGCGGGTACTCGTGGAGGTCGTGCTGCATGAGGGGCGGAACCACATCGTGCGGCGGCTGCTCGACGAGGTCGGTCACCCGGTGTCGCGGCTGGTACGCACCGCGATCGGGCCGGTCAAGCTGGGCAACCTGAAGCCGGGGCGGACCCGCCGGCTCACCCCGCCGGAGATCGCCGCACTGTTCCGCGCCGTATCGTAGCCGCGGCCGCCGTGGTCGGCGGTTGGCCGGCCGAGCCGGCATGATTGGATCGACCGGAACGTTGTAGAACTGAGTGCGGGCCAGGCGTGCCCGGGAGAGCGGGAGCGGGCGAGCGTGGAGCGCTGTGTGGTGGCCGTGGACGGACCGTCGGGATCCGGCAAATCGACGGTGTCGCGGCAACTGGCGACGGCGCTCGGTGCGCGGTACCTGGACACCGGCGCGATGTACCGGGCCGTGACGCTCGCGGTGCTCACCGCCGGGGTGGATCCGCAGGACTCGGCGACGGTGGCGAAGGTGGCGCGCGAGGCGCAGCTGTGCAGCGGTACCGACCCGGCTCACCCCACGATCACGCTGGACGGCGTACCCGTCGATCGGGAGATCCGTGGTTCGGCCGTGACCGGCGCCGTGTCGGCCGTGGCCGCGGTGCCGGCGGTGCGGGCGCTGCTGGTGTCGCGGCAGCGCGAGATCATCGCGGCGGCCCGGCGGATCGTGGTCGAGGGCCGCGATATCGGTACGGTGGTCGCCCCCGACGCGGAGCTCAAGGTCTTCCTGACCGCGGCACCGGACGAGCGGGCCCGGCGGCGCAGCGTGGAGCAGGACAGCGACCTGGCCACCACCGCGGCCGACCTGGCCCGCCGCGACCGCCTGGACTCGACCCGCCGCACCGACCCGCTGGCCCAGGCTCCCGACGCGGTGGTCCTGGACAGCACCTCGCTCGGCATCGACGAGGTCGTCGCCCAGCTGCGCGGATTGCTGGCTACCCGGGCATGAGCGAACTTCCCCTGCTGGACGAGGACGACCTGGCCGCACCGGCACCGGTGGTGGCCGTGGTGGGCCGGCCCAACGTCGGCAAGTCGACACTGGTCAACCGGATCATCGGGCGGCGCCAGGCGGTCGTGGAGGACGTGCCCGGCGTGACCCGCGACCGGGTCGCCTACGACGCCAACTGGAACGGCCGGCGGTTCACCGTGGTGGACACCGGCGGCTGGGTGCCGGACGCCAAGAACCGCGCCGCCGCCATCGCCGCACAGGCCGAGCTGGCCGTCGCCACCGCCGACGCGGTGCTGTTCGTGGTCGACGCCACCGTCGGATCGACCGACGTGGACGAGGCCGCGGTGAAGATGCTGCGGCGCAGCGCCAAACCGGTGCTGCTGGTCGCCAACAAGGTCGACAACGCGGCCATGGAGATCGAGGCAACGTCGCTCTGGTCACTCGGCCTGGGCGAGCCCTATCCGGTATCCGCACTGCACGGCCGGGGCTCCGGCGACCTGCTCGACGCGGTACTCGACGCGCTACCCTCGCCCGCACCGCTCGGCGAGCCCGGCCCGCGCGGACCGCGCCGGGTCGCCCTCGTGGGCCGGCCCAACGTCGGCAAGTCCAGCCTGCTCAACCGGCTGGCCAAGGAGGAGCGCGCGGTGGTGGACCCGGTCGCGGGTACCACGGTCGACCCGGTGGACAGCCTGGTCGAGATCGGCGGCGAAACCTGGCAGCTGGTCGACACCGCGGGCCTGCGCAAGCGGGTCGGCCAGGCCAGCGGGACGGAGTACTACGCGAGCCTGCGTACCAGCGCCGCGATCGACGCGGCCGAGGTGGTGGTGGTGCTCCTCGACGCGAGCGAGGTCATCAGCGAGCAGGACCAGCGGATCCTGACCATGGTGACGGAGGCCGGCCGGGCGCTGGTACTGGCGTTCAACAAGTGGGACATGGTCGACTCGGACCGCCGGTACTACCTGGATAAAGAGGTCGAACGGGAACTGCGCCGCATCCCGTGGGCCATCCGGGTGAACATCTCGGCGAAGACGGGACGGGCGGTGGACAAGCTGGCGCCGGCGCTGCGGCGGGCGCTCGCGAACTGGGAGACGCGGGTACCGACGGGCCAGCTCAACCAATGGCTGACGGCGCTCGTACAGGCGACTCCGCACCCGATACGCGGCGGGCGGGCGCCCCGGGTGCTGTTCGCGACGCAGGCGGGTACCCGGCCACCCCGGTTCGTGCTGTTCACGACGGGGCAGCTGGACGCGGGGTACGTGCGGTTCGTGGAGCGCAAGCTGCGCGAGGAGTTCGACTTCGAGGGTACGCCGGTGGTGGTGACGGTACGGCCCCGGAAGCGCCAGTCGCGCGGGTGAGGGGCTGCGCGCGGGGCGGGGGAGCTTTGCGCTACGCTGTACCGGCCTGTGTGGGTGGTACGGACGCGGGCATCGGGACGTGGCGCAGCTTGGTAGCGCACTTGACTGGGGGTCAAGGGGTCGTGGGTTCGAATCCCGCCGTCCCGACCAATGATACCGCAGCTCAGGGCCTGTTTCTCCGCTCGGGAGACGGGTCCTGATCTCGTCTCCCGTGGGCTGTCGGGAGAATTCTGGGAGATGATCTTTGCGGCTCACTTGTCCGCCGCCTCTGCCCGTTCCCGCAACAGCCGATCCAACGTGGCCACCGGTGAGCCGGGTGCCAACGCCCGTCGCGCGTCCAGCGCCGCCTCCCACAGCCCGGTGAGGCCGTCCAGGAGCTGCTTACGCATTCCGTCCGTGATGTGGGTGTACCGGGCCTGTACCGAGCCATCCTCGTGCCCCATCCGGTCATCCATGAGCTTGGACGGGATGCCGAGTTCCTCCATGAGCGTCTTATGGGTGTGGCGCAGGCCATGCGGAGTCAGGCCCCGGGCGACCGGTAGCCAGCAGGCGTCTGCCCGGTCGCTGGCCTTGCGGCCCCGGACGGGCATGCCCGGCCACGGCTCGCCGAGCACCGGTACCGGCCGCAAGGGTTGGCGCGCCTTGCCTGGGTACCGCCCGGTGACCGCTGGCTGGAACAGCCACGTTGCGAAGCCGTTGCGCCGCCAGTGCGGGGCTGGCTCGCCCGACCGGGCACCGTGCACGTAGCCGAGTTCGGCCGCCGCGACCTGGACCCGGGCCAGGGTTGTCTCCGATACCGACCCGGGACGGTTCATAACCGCCGAGACCACAGTGGACACTGACAAGTCCCTCGGCGCCGACCTCACCGGCCACCCGGCAGGGCGCCACGCATCCCGGCCGGGGTTCCCGCGATCGTCGAGACGCTCACCTACCCGATCTCACCGGACTACGTGCAGTCGTGGACGGTGGTGCGGGGACTGTGCGAGCTGATCGCCAACGCCCTCGACGAAGACCCCCACGCCCGCGTCAGCTGGGCCGACGGGGTGCTCACCATCGCCGACGACGGCCCCGGCATCCCCGAGGAGGGCCTGATCCTCGGCTACACCAGCAAGACCGCGCAGCAGATCGGTCAGTTCGGCGAAGGCAAGAAACTCGCCATGCTCATCCTGGCCCGCAGCCGCAAGGTCACCAGCGTGCGGTGCGACACCGTCGGCTACGGCTTCGTCCCCACCGTGCAACGCCGCCGGCTGCTCGCCGACCTGGTCCCGTCCCGCA
>DATEJJ010000412.1:0-2286 GCA_035278125.1 Rugosimonospora sp. | reverse complement strand
CAGCCGCGCATCGGCCAGACCGGCACCGACCAGCCCCGCATCGACCAGACCGGCACCGGCCAGTCCCGCGCCGGCTGGACCTCCACCAACGAGGCCCGCACCGCCCGCAGCGCCAAGACCGCCCGCGCCAGCGCGGCCACCCGCACCTGCCGGGCCACCGGCACCCGCGAAGCCGCCCGCACTCGCCGACCCCCCGACGCCATTCGGACCGACACCGACCGTCCCCGGGCCGGCTATGACCGTTCCGGCCCCGATGGCTCCCACGGCGCCAGCGCCAGCCGCCGCACCACCTGCCAGGACAACGCCTGCCGCACCGACGGCCACAGATGTCCCGGCCGCGCCAGCCGTCCCCGCCCCGACCGCCAAATCAACGGCTTGCATACCGCCGACCGAGGCACCCCCAGGAGCAAGTCCACCACTCGGCAGGCCAGCACCCGCGAGGCCACCGGCCAGACCAGCCCGCGCAGCACCGGCACCCACCAAGCCACCCGCCAGGCCGGCCCCAGCCGCGCCGCCACTCGCCAAGCTGCCACTCGCCAAGCTGCCACTCGCCAAGCTGCCGCCCGCTGAGCCGCCGCCAGGCAGGCCACGACCCGCCGGGGCCGCACCAGGCAAACCGCCACCGGACAGAGCGCCACCCGGCAGGATCACACCCGCAGCACCAGAGCCGCCAGCAAGGGCCGCGCCGCCCCGGACGCCCGCCGAGCCCGAGCCGAGCAGGACCGTGCCGGGAGGCACCGTCCCGGGCCGTACCAAACCCGCCGCGCGAGAACCCGCCACATCCGCGGCGAGCACGCCGAGCGGCGCCGGCCCAGCCGTACCACCGGACGTCGCATCCCGCCGCGCGGGCCGTCGCCGGTCACCGTCCACCCGGGACGAGTCGTCCGGGAGAGGCGCCGTACCGGTACCGTCCCCGGCATAGTACTCCACAGTGGACATGTGACGACTGTCCGGAGTGGATGGACGGCGGGCCGACCGGGCAACGGCCTTCGCCAGCGTAGCGTGGAAGCCGTCCCCCGAGTCCGCCGGTCGCAACGGTAGAGCATCGCTGTACGGGGTGTTGTCCGGCACAGGCGTGGCTGGTACGGGCATGGGCATCGGGTACACCTCCTATCCGAGCGCGGCCATGGCGGCCTCGACCTTGGGTACGTACGCACGCGTCTGCGCGAACGGCGGGATACCCCCGTACCGGCGCACCGCCCCGCTGCCCGCGTTGTACGCCGCGAGCGCCAGCGGTACCGAGCCGAACTGCTGGAGATTGCCGGCCAGGATCCGGGCGGCGCCGTCCACCGCCTGCGCCGGGTCGAACGGGTTCACGCCGATCTGCCGTGCCGTGGCCGGCATGATCTGCATCAGCCCCTGGGCGCCGGCGCTGCTGACGGCGCGCGGGTCGTAGTTCGACTCCACCTTCGCGACGGCGGCCAGCAGCTTCGCGGATACGCCGTAGCGCGCTGCCGCCGCCTCGAAGAGGTTCGCGTACGGTACGCCGGACAGCGTGCCGCTGGACTGCAGGCTGGACGGGCGCAGGGCGGCGGTGGCGGTACCGGGAGACACGATGCGGCGGATCGTGGACGGGGTGGCGTACACCTTCTCGATCTTCACGTGATCGCCGGTGTGCGGCGCCGCGATCATCATGCCGTTACCGATGTAGATGGCGATGTGCGTGACCGGGCTGTTGAACGCGAGCAGGTCACCCGGCTGCGCCTGGGCGAGGCTCGGCACGGCCTGGCCCACCTTGGCCTGCTCGGCCGCGGTGCGGGGGAGCTTGATGCCGAGATCCCGGTACACCAGCTGGGTCAGGCCGGAGCAGTCCAGCCCGGTGGCCGGGTTGGTCCCACCGAACACGTACGGGATGCCGAGGTACTTGCGCGCGTCGGCGACCACGGCCGCGCCGGTGACCGTACCGCTCAACGGCGAACCGCCCCCGCCGGCGGGATCACCGCCGGTGTCGTCAGCCGGCTCGCCGTCCTCCAGCGCGGCGAGCTGGGCCGCGAAGTCGGCACCGCTGGTGCTGCTGGCGGTCGTGGTTGCGGTGGTGGGGTTCAGGCCCAGTTGGGTCTGTATCTGCGAGATGCGCGAGACCACGTCGGCAAGACCGTCCATCATCGTTACTCACCCAGGTCCCGGGCTGCCGCGCGCTGCCGGTTGGTGACCGTCAGCTCGTCGATGGAACGCTGTTCGGCGGCGCGCTCGCGCTGCTGCCGCGCGGCGGCGTGGCGCTCCGCGGCAAGCTCCACGCTGCGTCGCGCCCGTGCCGCGTGGGCCAGGTCCGCCATCCGTTCGTCG
>DATEJJ010000411.1:0-4493 GCA_035278125.1 Rugosimonospora sp. | reverse complement strand
CGGCCCGGTGGCCGCGTTCGGGCTGGCGCAGGTGGAGGAGGCGGGCCGCGCGGCCGGACTGGCCCGGGTGCCGGGCGGCGCGTGAACGGTGCGAGAATCGCCGGGTACCGCCGAGGTGGCCCGGGCGGTGCGGTACCTGGCCGGTGAGTGCGGCATCCGGCAGTTCCTCGACATCGGCACCGGGCTGCCCGCGGCGGACAACACGCACGAGGTGGCGCAGGCGCTGGCACCCGAGGCGCGGGTGGTCTATGTGGACAATGACCCGATCGTGCTTGCCCACGCCCGCGCCCTACTCACCAGCCACGACCAGGGCGCCACCGACTACCTGGACGCGGACCTGCGGGACACCGCCCGGATCCTGCGCGACGCCGCGGCCACGCTGGACTTCAGCCAGCCGGTCGCGGTCATGCATCCAGCCATCGACATCCACGCCGGGGTACGCCGGGCCGTGCCGAAGATGAACGAGCTGATGCGGACCCGGCTGACGTTCCGCAGCCGGGACCAGGTCACCGCGCTGTTCGACGGGCTGGAGCTGGTCGGGCCGGGCGTGGTGCGTATCCCCGACTGGCGACCCCGCTCGGCGGAGGAGGCGGCCAACCCGTCCGCCGTGTGGGGCGGTGCCGGGCGCAAGAACGGCTGACCTTCCGGTAGTCCAGCCTCCTCATTGGACAGTGGCGGCGCGCGGAATCCGGTTGAGCGGTGCGCAGCCGCGACGCTACGGTTTCCAGGTACGAAACACCATCGGGGGGATCGCCATGACCAACTTCACCATCAGCCGCCTGCTCGCACTGTCCACTGTGGTCAGTGAGGGGATCTGCCACCGCAGCGGCGAGTGGCAGCGCCAGCTACCCCGGTGAGGGTGCGCCGGTTCAGCTCCGGCTCACCCAGTCCGGGTGCGCGGTGACGAAGTCCGCGACCGTGTCCGTCTTGATGTCCGCCAGCAGCTCCAGGCTGCTGGCGTTCAGCTGCTCGCAGGAGCCGATACCCGGCACGTTGACGCTGTTGTATTTGCCGTCGTTGGTTTTGACGGTGGTCATGTTGTTGGCGGTCACTCCACGCATCGCGAAAATCCAGTCCGCGATGCTGATCCCACCCGTGTCCACCGTCATCGCCTTGCCCACCGAGTCCAGCACCGCGGCGAGCTTGGCCGGGTTGGTGAGCGTACCCGCCGACAGGATCTGCTTGAAGATGGCCTTGATGAACTGCTGCTGGTGGCGCTGCCGGCCGTAGTCGCCGTCCCCGTTGGCGAGCAGGTCGCGCTGGCGGGTGTAGTCCAGCGCCTGCCACGCGGCAAGGTGGTAGCAGCCCGGCTTGTACACCTCCGGCCGGACCCCGGGTACCGCGTGCAGCCGGAGGTTCGCGTCCTGGGTGTACGGCAACTGCTCCCGGCCGGTCTTGGTGTTGAAGCCGATGTGGATGGACGTGACCTTCTCGTCCACGCACATGTTCACCCCGCCCAGCACCCCCACCACCTGGCGGAAGCCCTCGAAGTCGACCACCGCGGCCGCGTCGAACCCAATGCCGTACAGCGACTTGATGGTGGCGGCGAGTAGCCCCACCCCGCCGGCCACGCCGCCGCCGTTCTGGCTGCCGTAGCTGAAGGCGGCGTTGATCTTGTTGTCCCCACCGCGGAAGCCGCTCTTGGCGTACGCCGGGATGTGCACCAGCGTGTCCCGCGGTATCGACACCAGGAACGCCTGGTCGTGGCTGGCGGGGATGTGCAGGACGATGATCGAGTCGGAGCGGGCCTGCGCCGCGGTCTGGTCCGGGCGGGCGTCGATGCCGACCAGCAGCACGTTGACCGGGCCGGTGATGTTCACGTGGTGCACGGCCTGGTTGCCCGCGTTGCCCAGCAGGTTGGTCTGGGTGACGCTACTGGTGGCCTGCGCGATGAGCACCTTCACGCCGACGATGAGAGTGCCGCTCGCCACCATCAGCAGTGCCCCGAAGACCACCAGCAGCCGGGCCCAGAGCGGGCCGCGGTCACGCCGCCGCTGCTGCTTCGGCGGGCGGCCGCGCGGTGGCGGGAGGGGTGGTCCAGCGGGGGCGCTGCCGGGCCGGGTCGGAATGGCGGCTGCACCGCGATACACCGTCGTCACCCACAGCTCCCAACGTTTGCGCAATGTCGCAAACATAGCACGCGTATGCCAGCGTGCCGTGAGGTGAACGAAAACCCGCTAAATCGTAAGCTATAGCCAACGCCGCGTGAGGCGGCGGTACAGGCTCTTGGCCGCCAGCGTGGCGGCGCAGAAGGCGACGAGCACCCCGGACAGCCACGCATAGTAAGCGGCGGGCAGCGGGTGCAGGCCGAGCAGGCCGCCCACCGGGGTGAACGGCAGGCCGACCGTGACGGCGGCGACGGCGGCCGTGGTGGTCAGCACCGGCGGCGCGGCCCAGGACCACCGGCGCGGGCCGCGCGGGCTGCGCAGCAGGTGTACCGCGAGCGCCTGGGTGAGCAGGTTCTCCACGAACCAGCCGGTGTGGAAGAGGACCTGGACCGCGGGCGTGGCGTGGCCGCCCAGCACGTGCCAGAGCGCCGCGAAGGTGGCCAGGTCGGCGAGCGAGTTGACCAGCCCGAAGCAGGCCACGAAGCGGGCCAGGTCGCGCGTCTCCAGCCGGGCCGGGCCGCCCTGCGGGTCCGGATCGGCGCGGTCGAAGGCCAGGCAGAGCTGGGACGCGTCGAACAGCAGGTTCTGCAGCAGGATCTGTAGCGGCAGCATGGGCAGGAACGGCAGCAGCACGCCGGCCGCCACCACCGAACACACGTTGCCCACAGTGGACGCTAAGGTGATCTTGAGGTACTTGACCGTGTTGGTGACCGTACGCCGGCCCGCGTCCACCGCCTTCGCGAGTACCGCCAGGTCCGGGGTGAGCAGCAGCACGTCGCTCGCCGCCCGGACCACCCCGACCGCGCTGGCCACGCTGATGCCCACGTCAGCCGCGCGCAGCGCGGAGGTGTCGTTGACCCCGTCGCCCAGGTACCCGACGGTGTGGCCGCGGGCGCGCAGCGCGGCCACCACGCGCGCCTTCTGCCGCGGGTCGACCCGGGCGAACACGGTGGTCCGCTCGGCCAGCTCGCCCAGGGCCGCGTCGTCCAGGGTGTCCAGCTCCGCACCGGTCACCGGTACACCCGGTGCCACCCCCGCGTCCCGGCACAGCCGCGCGGCGACCAGCGGGTGGTCCCCCGTGATCACCTTGACCGCGATGTCGCGCTGGCGCAGCGTGGCCACCGCCGCCACCGCCGCCTCGGTCACCTCGTCGCGCATCCCGACGTACCCGATGAGGGTCATCGCCTGTTCGTCCGCGGCCCGCAACGGCCGCCCGGTGGCCGCGCGGGTCTTGACCGCGACCGCGAGCACCCGCACACCCTCGGCGTGCAGCCGCGTGGTGAGCTGGTCCTGGCGGGCCCGCTCGGGCGCGTCCAGGGTGGCCTCGCCGTCCCGGGTGCGCACCCGGGTGCAGCAGCTCAGCACCTCCTCGACCGCGCCCTTGGTGACCACCGTCTCGACGCCCGGCTCGGCGCCGCGCACCAGCACGCTGCTGCGCCGGCGGACCGCGTCGAAGGCCATCGCGCCCAGCCCGGTGACGCGGTCGGCGCCGTCCACGCCCAGCTCCGCGGCCCGGTCCAGGACCGCCTCGTCCAAGGGATCGCCGACCGGCTGCCCGGCCTGCTCCGCCTGCTCGGCGCAGACCTCGGCGTTGACGCTGGCCCAGGCCAGCACGTCGGGGTCGGGATGGCCGGCCGGGTCCACGAACTGCCGCACGGTGACCTGGTCGGCGGTGAGCGTGGCGGTCTTGTCGGTGCACAGCACGTCGATGGCGCCCAGGTTGTAGACCGCGGGCAGGTGCTTGGCGATCACGTCCCGGCGGCGCAGCACGGCACTGCCGCGTACCAGCGCGGTGGTCACCACCAGCGGCAGCATCTCCGGGATCAGCCCGACCGCCGCGGACACCGCGAACACCGCGGCCTTCACCCAGTCGTCGTACGCCCAGCCGGTGCTCAGCAGCACCACGGCGGCGGCCACCACCATACCGCGCAGCAGCGCGACGGACACCTCGCGGACCCGCCGCTCGAAGGTGGACTCCTCGCGCGGGCGGGCCTCCTCGTGCAGGGCGGCGAAGCGGGTACCGGCGCCGGTGGCCAGCACCACGCCCATCGCCGAGCCACCCACCACCTCGCCGCCGAGCAGGCACACCGACGGCCAGTCGAACAGCCCCGCCTGCCCGCCGGTGGCCTCGACCGGGTCCGTGCCGGCGCCCAGCCGCGCGTGCCGCAGCACCGGGAGCGACTCGCCGGTCAGCGGCGCCTGGCTGACCAGCAGATCGGTGGTACGCAGCAGGCGCACGTCGGCGGGTACCACGTCGCCGGCGGCCAGGTGCACGATGTCCCCGGGTACCAGCTGATCGGTGGGCACCTCGCGGCGGACCGGCGGCGCGCCCGGCCCGGAGCGGCGCAGCACGGTGGTGGTGGTCTGCCCCGGCGCGGCCAGCCC
>DATEJJ010000410.1:0-19350 GCA_035278125.1 Rugosimonospora sp. | reverse complement strand
CCGCCGGGCGCCAACAGCCCCACCCACCACGGCCGGTCCGCCGGCACCCCGAGCAGATCCGCCGCCGTCTCCACCGCCGCCCCGACCGGACCGGAGGACAGCGCCGCCCAGGCCACGGCGGGCTTCCGGTACCCGGAGTGGGACGCCCGCCGCGGCGCGTACCGGCCCGACTGGTGCACGGTGCACGAGACGCCACCGCGGGCCAAGCGGCCGGCCACCCCGGTGACGGTGCACGACCGGGCGCTGCGCGGACCGCTTGCCCGCCTCGCGCCCGCGCTGGAGTACCGCAGCCGGCAGGCGCACGGCGACGACGTCGACATCGACGCCGCGGTACGCGCGCGGGCGGACGCGCTGGCCGGTCGCCCACCCGAGGAGTTGGTGTACCTCGCCGCGCAGCGACGCCGGCGCGACCTGTCGGTGCTGATCCTGCTCGACGTGTCCGGCTCCAGCGGCGAGCCCGGTACGGGCGGGCCCACGGTGCACGAGTCGCAGCGGGCCGCGGCCGGGGCGCTGCTCGGCACGCTGCACGACCTCGGCGACCGGGTCGCCCTGTACGCGTACAACTCGCACGGGCGCGCCGCCGTGCACGTGATGCCCGTCAAGCACTTCGACGAGCGGCTGAGCGCCTCCGTCCGGTACCGGCTCGGCGGCCTGACCCCCGGCGCGTACTCGCGGCTCGGCGCGGCGATCCGGCACGGCGGCGCGGTTCTCGCCGCCCGCGGCGGTACCACGCGGCGGCTGCTGGTCGTGCTGTCCGACGGGCTGGCCTACGACCACGGGTACGAGCGCGACCACGGTGCCGCGGACGTCCGGCGGGCCCTCGCGGAGGCGCGTGCCGCGGGTACCGCCTGCGTGCACCTGAGCGTCGGCGCCGGTACCGGCGCGGACGACCTCCGCCGCGCGTTCGGTGGCACCGTGCACGCGAGCGTGAGCGTGAGCCGGCCCGAACAGTTGGCCCGGGTGATCGGTCCACTGTTCCGTGCCGCCCTCCGCGCGGCCGAGGCGCCGCGGCCCTGAACCCTGGCCTAACAAGGGTTTGACTCGTCTCGGATCGCTCGCTACAGTCGGAACAAATTTTAGGTTCTAGCACCCCGGACGCTCACCGACGGAGGTGACATGTCCTACGAGACAAGCGCACAGCCCATCCGCGTGGGCTACCTCTTCGACTTCGTGCTGCCGGAGACGTTCCCGGCGACCATGCGCGACGACCTGACCCGCCCGTTCCATCTCGTCTTCGAGGACGCGGTCAAGCACGGCGTCCTCGACCGGCCGGTCGAGATCCGCTACCGCGAGGTGGAGGGGCTGCCGAAGGGCACCGTGAAGTCTGTCATCGACGCGTACGGTCAACTGGTCGACGAGGGGTGCCTGGTCGTCTTCGGGCCGCACATCACCGACAACGCGGTACCGGTACGCGAGGCGATCGAGGAGCGGTTCCGGGTACCGGGCATCAGCGTCACGGGGACGGACGACTGGCTGGGCGAGTGGACCTTCTCGTACCCGCAGGGATCGATGACCGACGAACCTGTCTTCTGGGCCGACCTGCTGGTACGGGATGGCCACCGCAGCGTGGGGGTACTCGTCGAGCAGTCCCTCGTCGGCCAGAGCTACCTGCGCCACTTCCAGCGGGTCTGCGCGCGCCGGGGCATCCGGATCGCCGCGACCGTACCGGTGGCGCAGACCGCACAGGACGTCACGGCGGCGGTACGCACCCTGCACGAGGCGCGGCCCGACGCGCTGGTGCACTGCGGCTTCGGGTTCGGCATCGTGTTCGTCAACCCCGCCCTGCGCGAGCTGGGCTGGGATCCGCCACGGTTCACCGGTACCGCGTTCCAGAACGCCTGGATCAACCCGGTGCTGTGGCAGGCGTTCCTCGGGTGGACCGGGGTGGACCAGTTCGACGAGGCGAACCCGGTGGGGCGGGAGTTCCTCGACCGGTACGAGGCGGACCAGCGGCGCCGGCCGCAGTACTGCGTACCGGTCGTGAACCGGGACGTGGCCACCACGCTGCTGCACGCCTTCACCGACGCGTACCCGCTGAGCCCGCGCGGGGTCAGGGAGGCGCTGGAGCGGGTGAAGATGCTGCCCGCGGCGGCGGGGGCACCCGGTACCCGGGTCAGCTTCGGCCGGTGGGCGCACCGGGCCTGGATGGGCGCCGGTTACCTGGTCGCCCGCCGGCTCGACCCCGACGGCGTCACGTCCCATCTGGTCGCGCGATTCGGTCAGGAGTGAACGGATGACTACCGCCACCATCGTCAAGAGCACGGGCCGCAAGAGTCCGATGTGGACCGCGGCGGGGCTCCTCGTGGCCGTCGCCGCGGTCTCGGTAGTGGCCGCGCACGCGCGTACCGGCGCGGTGTCCGGCCGGATCCGCAACCCGTACCTGCCCCGGACCCGGCCGGTACGGCCACTGTTCGGCTTCGACCACTGGATCACGCTGTACCACGTCGGCACGCTGGTCGCGCTGCTCCTGCTCGTCGCCGCGTTCGTCTGGGGCTGGCGGCGCCACCCGCGCCATCCGGTTCTGGTAATGGCGCTCGCGACCACGCTGATCGTGTGGCAGGACCCCGTCATGAACTGGGCGCCGTACGCGGTCTACAACCCCGACCTGCTGCACTGGCCGGAGGACTGGCCGCTGGTGTCGCTGTCGCCGACGGTCGAGCCGTTCGTCGTCTTCGGCTACGTGATGTTCTACCTCAGCCCGTACTTTCCGGCGATCTGGCTGCTGCGCCGGCTGCAGGCACGGCGTGCGCCCGAGGCGTTCGTCTGGCGGCACCCGCTGGTCAGCCTGGCCCTGCTCATCTACGCGATCGGCTTCGTAATGGACGCCGTACTGGAGATCAGCCTGATCCGCGGCGGGATGTACATCTACTCGCAGGTGATCCCGTGGGGTTCGGTGGGCGCCGGTAAGACCTGGCAGTTCCCGCTGATCTGGGAGTCGTCCCTGGTGACCCTGGTGATGATCCCGGCCGGCGTGCTGCTGTACCGGGACGACACCGGGCGCACCGTCGCCGAGAAGCTCGCCCGGCGCTCCCGGCTGTTTGCGGGCCGGCCGTTCCTCGGCATGGTCACCGCGATGCTCGTCATCATCAACGTCGCCTACTTCGCCTACGGCGCGGGGTTCGCGCTGATCCGCGCCACGAAGGTGGCCACCTCGGTCGCCTGCCCCTGGCCGTACCCCGAAGCCAAGGTCTACGACCCGGACGGCTTCTACGCCAAGGCGGGCGCGGCCGGCCCGTACTCGCAGGGCAGGTGGAACACGTGGATGAGCGGGCAGCCCGCGGGCCGCCCCGACGTACCGCAGGCACCCTCCGGGCCGTGCGCGCCAAAGGGGGGCTGATGCGTACCGTCGTCATCACCGGGGCGTCCCGGGGTCTCGGCCTGGCCTCTGCCGCCCACCTCTACCGGCAGGGCTGGCGGGTGGTCGCGGCCATGCGCTCCCCCGAGGCCGGGTTGGCGGCGCTGCGCGCCGCGTCGGGCGCCGAGGCGGGCAGCCCGCGCCTGATCGGCGTCGGGTTGGACCTCACCGACCGGGACTCGATCCCGGCCGCGGCCAAGCAGATCATCGCGGCGGTGGGCGCACCCGACGTCCTCGTGCACAACGCCGGGATCGCGGCCGCCGGCTCCGTGGAGGAGGTCCCGCTCGACGTCTGGGACCGGATGCTCGCCACCCACCTGCTCGGCCCGGTCGAGCTGACCCGGGCGCTGCTCCCGGCGATGCGGGCGGCGGGCCGGGGACGGATCGTGGTGGTCTCCAGCCAGGGCGGCGTGCGCGGGATGCCGGCGATCGCGGCGTACTCGGCGGCGAAGGGCGCGCTGGAGCGCTGGGCCGAGTCGATGGCCAACGAGATCGCACCGTTCGGGCTCGCGGTCACCGTGCTGGTGACCGGCACCTTCGCCACCGACATCATCACCGACGCGGGCGTGAGCGACCACCGGGACTTCACCGGGCCGTACGCGCCGCACAACACGGCGATCGACCGGCGGGGCCGGATGGCGATCCGGTTCGCGGCCCCGCCCGCGCGCTTCGCCGCGAGCCTGGCCCGGGCGGTGAACGACACCCGGCCGTTCGCCCGCCGGGCCGTCGGGTTGGACGCCCGGATGCTGCTGCTGAGCCACCGGCTCCTGCCGTCGGCCGCCCTGCACAAGGTGGTCCGGCTCGCGGTCGGACTCCCGCGCCCCGGTGCCCTGCGCCCGCCCGTCCCGAAGGAGAACGAGAACGATGCCTGAATTCGAGACCAGGATGCTGATCGACGGCCACCTCGAACAGGCGACCGCACAGTTCCCCGTCCTCAACCCCGCCACCGGGGAGATCCTCGGCCACGCCCCGGACGGGTCCCGGGCGGACATGGCCCGCGCGGTCGGGGCGGCCCGGCGCGCCTTCGACCAGACCGGCTGGAGCACCGACTACAAGTTCCGCGCGCACTGCCTCGACCAGTTGCAGCAGGCCCTCGAAGACGAACGCGAGCAGCTGCGCGAGGAGCTGATCCTGGAGGCCGGCGCGCCCCGGCTGACCACCCACGGGCCGCAGCTGGACGCCCCGCTCTCCGACGGCGTGCGCTTCCCCGCCAAGCTCATCGAGGAGTACGGGTGGGACACCGACCTCGGCGACGCGTACGTCGAGCTGACCCGCATGACCACCACCCGCCGCATCTGGCGGGAGCCGGTCGGCGTGGTCGGTGCGATCGTGCCGTGGAACTTCCCGTTCGAGGTGAGCATCCACAAGCTCGCCCAGGCCCTCGCCACCGGCAACACGGTGGTGCTGAAGCCGGCGCCGGACACCCCGTTCAACGGCCTGCGGCTGGGCCGTCTCGTCGCCGAGCACACCGAGATCCCGGCCGGCGTGGTGAACGTCGTCACCGCCGCGGACCACCTCGTCGGCGAGGTACTGACCCTGTCCCCCGACGTCGACATGATCTCGTTCACCGGCTCCACCGCCACCGGCCGGCGGATCATGGAGCAGGGTGCCGCCACCGTGAAGCGGCTCTTCCTCGAACTCGGCGGGAAGTCCGCGACGGTCGTGCTGGACGACGCCGACCTCGGCGTGGCCTGCCTGCTCGGCCTGGCGCCGTGCATGCACGCCGGCCAGGGCTGCGCCAACCCGACCCGGATGCTGCTGCCCCGCTCCCGCTACGACGAGGGCGTGGCGATGCTCCAGGCCATGTACGAGGGGATCGCGCCGGCCGACCCGCAGGATCCGGGTACGCTCTGCGGCCCGGTCATCTCCGCCAGGCAGCGCGACCGCGTACTCGGGTTCATCCAGCAGGGCATCGACGAGGGTGCGCGGCTACTCGTCGGCGGTACCGCTCCGCCCGACGGGCTGGACGCCGGCTTCTGGGTACGGCCGACGCTGTTCGTGGACGTCGACAACGCCATGACGATCGCCCAGGAGGAGATCTTCGGGCCGGTGCTGTCGGTGATTCCGTACGACGGCGAGGACGACGCCGTCCGGATCGCCAACGACAGCCGGTACGGGTTGGCCGGCAACGTGATGTCCGGCTCGCGCGAGCGCGCGTTCGCCATCGCCCGCCGGCTGCGGGCCGGGTTCATCGGCATCAACGGCGCGGTCGGCTACAGCGCCGATGTGCCCTTCGGTGGCTACAAGGCCAGCGGCGTGGGCCGCCAGAACGGTGTCGCCGGTTTCGACCAGTACACCCAGATCAAGTCCGTGGCCTACCCGGCCGGATGAGGGAGAACCACCGTGGATCTGTTCGACGACCTGGACGACTTCGGCACCTTCGACGATGCCGTATCCGGCGACACCCGCGACCCGTACACCGAACTGGCCCGGCTGCGCCGCGAGGAGCCGGTGCAGTGCATCGGCGGGTCCGTGATGCCGCACGAGGACACCAAGCCGGTATTCATGATCTACCGCCACGAGGACATCGCGCAGATGCTGCGCGACAACGGGACGTTCTCCTCCTCGATCGTGACCGAGGTCTTCGGCGACGCGCTGGGCCAGCACATCATGCTCGGGATGGACGAGCCCGAGCACGGCCGCTACCGGGCCCTGGTGGCCAAGGCGTTCACCCCCAAGGCACTGGCCCAGTGGGAGGACGAACTGGTCGGCGGGATCGGCACCGCCCTGATCGACAGGTTCGCCGGGCGGGGCAGCGCGGATCTGGTGAAGGAGTTCACCTTCCACTACCCGACCCAGATCATCGCCGGGCTGCTGGGCCTGCCCCGGGAGGACTTCGCCCAGTTCCAGCGCTGGTCCATCTCGCTGCTGAGCATCACGGTGAACCGGGAGCGCGGGGTGGCGGCGTCCGGCACGCTCCGCGACTACTTCCTGCCGATCCTCGCCGCGCGGCGCGAGCAGCCGCGCGACGACCTCATCAGCCGGCTCGTCGTGGCGCAGATCGACGGGCAGCGGCTGACCGACGAGGAGATCCTCTCATTCCTGCGGCTGCTGCTGCCGGCGGGCATCGAGACCACGTTCCGGTCACTGGGCAACATGCTGTTCGGGCTGCTGTCCGATCCGGCGCAGCTGGCGGCGGTGCGGGACAACCGCGACCTGCTGCCCCAGGCGATCGAGGAGGCGGTGCGCTGGGAGCCGCCGCTGCTGATCATCACCCGGGTGGCCACAAAGGACACTGAACTGGGCGGCGTCCCGATCCCCCAGGGCTCCGCGGTCATGCCGATGCTCGGCGCGGCCAACCGCCAGGAGGAGCGGTTCCCCGACCCGGACCGGTTCGACATCTTCCGCGAGGCCCGCGCCCACATGGGCTTCGGTCACGGGGTACACGTGTGCCTGGGCATGCACCTGGCCCGGCTGGAGATGCGGGTGGCGATGAACCTGCTGCTCGACCGGTTGCCGAACCTGCGCCTGGACCCGGCGGGCGACGACCCGCACATCCGCGGCCAGGTGTTCCGCTCACCCACCTCCCTACCCGTCCTGTTCGACGCCCCGGCGGCGTGAGCCATGACCGAGCTGCGCTACGACACCCGCGTCGTCATCGTCACCGGAGCCGGGCGGGGTGTCGGCCGCTGCCACGCGCTGCTGTTGGCCGCCAAGGGCGCCCGGGTCGTGGTCGCCGACCGCGGGGCGGAGCTGGACGGCAGCGGATCCTCCGCGCAACCCGCGCAGGACGTCGTGGCCGAGATCCACGCCGCCGGCGGCCAGGCGGTGGCCTGCTGCGCCGACGTCTCCCAACCGCCGGCCGCGGCCGGCATCGTGCAACTGGCCCTGGACACCTGGGGCCGCGTCGACGCCGTGGTCAACAACGCCGGCATCCACGATCCGGGGTCGTTCGGCGACCTGAGTGTCGAGCAGTTCCGCACCATGCTCGACGTGCACTTCATGGGCACGCTGCTGGTCACCCGCGCCGCCTGGCCCCACTTCCAGCGGGCCGGGTACGGGCGGGTGGTCAACACCGTCTCCGAGGCCATGCTCGGCGGCATCCCGCAACTCACCAGTTACGGCGCCGCCAAGGGCGCGGTCCTCGGGCTGACCCGCAACCTCGCGACCGAGGGCCTGCCCCTGGGCATCCGGGTCAACGCCCTAGCGCCGCGGGCGTACACCCGGATGTCCGCCGCCGCCGCGGACGACCTCGCGGCGATGCTGCACATCCCGCGCGAGGCCATGGACGAGATCAACGCGAGCATGCCGCCGGACCTGTGCGCCCCGGCCGCGGCGTTCCTCGCCCACGAATCGTGCCCGCTCAACGGCGAGGTGCTCCAGATCGGCATGGGCGGGGTGGCGCGCATCGCGGTGGTCCAGACCCAGGGCATCGCCAAGTCGCCGCTCAGCGCCGAGGACATCGCCGCGAACCTCGCCGCAATCCTGGACCTCACCGACGCCCACCTGATG
The DNA here is from genome assembly GCA_035278125.1 of Rugosimonospora sp. Taxonomy (GTDB): domain Bacteria; phylum Actinomycetota; class Actinomycetes; order Mycobacteriales; family Micromonosporaceae; genus DATEJJ01. The sequence continues at coordinate 11,543 of DATEJJ010000410.1, read as the reverse complement.
GAAACGACCGCACTGGGCTCCGAAGCAGCCTGAACCGACATGAGGAGACCCCTGTGACCGACTTCGACACCGTCGACTTCTTCAGCGACCCGGGCCTGATCCCCGACCCGTACCCGTACTTCGACCACCTGCGCGGGCAGTGCCCGGTACTCCACCAGGAGCACCAGGGCGTCTACGCGGTGACCGGGTACGGCGAAGCCCTGGACGCGTACCGGAACGAGGACGCCTACTCCTCCTGTGTCTCCGTGGTCGGCCCGCTGGCCCCACTCCCGTTCGAGGCCAGCGGTGACGACATCGGCGAGCTGATCCGCCGGCACCGCGACGAGATCGCCATGGCCGACTTCGTGGTGACCATGGACCCGCCCGAGCACACGCGTACCCGCGGGCTGCTCCAGCAACTGCTGACGCCCAAGCGCCTGAAGGAGAACGAGGACTTCATGGCACAGCTGGCCGACCAGCAGCTGGACGAGTTCGCGGACAGCGGCCGGTGCGAGGTGATGAACGACTACGCCCGACCGTTCACCGGCCTGGTGATCGCCGAACTGCTCGGCGTACCCGAGGAGGACCGGCGTACCTTCCGCGACGTGATGGGCAACCAGCTCGTCGGCGGCCTGAACGAGGAGCTGGCGCACAACCCGCTGGAGTGGCTGGACGAGAGGTTCACCGCGTACGTGACCGACCGGCGGGACAACCCGCGCGCGGACGTACTCACCGACCTGGCCCGCGCCGCGTACCCGGACGGCACCGTCCCGAAGATCGTGGACGTGGTACGGCTGGCGACCTTCGTGTTCGCCGCCGGCCAGGAGACCACCACCAAGCTCCTCGTCACCGGCCTGCGGATCATCGCGGAACGGCCGGACATCCAGGCCCGGCTGCGCGCGGACCGCAGCCAGATCCCGCACTTCCTCGAAGAGTGCCTGCGGATGGAGAGCCCGGTGAAGAGCCACTTCCGGCTCGCCCGCAAGGCCACCCGGCTCGGCGGGGTGGAGGTCCCGGCCGGCGGCATGGTCATGCTCATGCCGGGAGCCGCGAACCGGGACCCCCGCCAGTTCGCGCAGCCGCACGAGTTCCAGGTGGACCGGCCCAACGTACGCGAGCACCTCGCCTTCGGCCGCGGGATACACACCTGCCCCGGCTCGCCGCTGGCCCGGGCGGAAGGACGGATCACGATGAACCGGTTCCTGGACCGGATGGCGGACATCCAGATCGACGAATCCAAGCACGGCCCGGCCGGGGACCGCCGGTACACCTACGACCCGACGTTCATCATGCGCGGCCTGTCGGACCTGCACATCACCTACCGGCCGGTGACGTAGGCGCAGCGACCCCCCGTACCTCAGAGGCCGAGGGCCTGGCGGAGCTGTGACACCTGCCGGCGGGCCACCGGGATGATCTCGCGGGGGCGCGCGTCGGTGGCGAGGAACAGCGCGCCCTTGAAGCCCTGCTCCACCTCGCGTACCCGGCCCAGGTTGACCAGGAACCGGCGGTGTACCCGCAGGAATCCCTTGCCCTCCAACTGTTTCTCCAGCCGGTCGAGGCCACGGGCGGCGGCCACCAGCCGGCCCTGGTCGCTCGCCAGCCAGACCGCGTTGTGGTCGGCCTCGGCAAAGCGGATCTCCCGGGGATCGAGGAGGATCAGGCGGTCGTCCCGCTGCGCGACGACCCGGTTCGGCACCGGCCGGGGCGGGGCGGGTTCGGGGGTGGGGTCGATCGGTGCCATCTCGGCGGCCACGGGACCGGCGACGGGTCCGAAGGCGAGCAGCACGCCGATCACCTGCGTACCCGTGAAGACCGGATGGGCCGCGACGGGGACGGAGACGCCGAGGAAGGGGACGAAGACCTGCGTGGCCCCGGTCCAGTCGGGCTCCTGCCGGGCGCGGGCGACGGCGTGCCGTGCCAGCCGTGGCAGCGTGGGGAGCTGCGAGGTCCAGCGGTGCGCCGGGGACAGGGCCGGCGCGTCGGCCGGGGTACCCATCAGGACCGCCGCTTCGCTGTTGGCGAGTACCACCTGCCCGGCCAGGTCCACGACCGCGAGCGGGGTACCGGGCGCCACCCGGGCGTCGGCGAACGCGGCGGCCAGCAGGGTACCGCTGTGGTGGGCCCGCTGCCGCAGCTTGGCCTCGGTGGCCGTGGCGACCCTGGCCAGCCACGGCAGCACCGCACCGGACAGCGACGCCTTCCAGCACGAGACGTTGAGGACGGCGAGCGGCTCGCGGGTGACGGCGTCGCGGACCGCGACGCCGGCGCACACCCACTCCTGAAAGCCGCGGCACCAGTGCTCCGGGCCGCGCACCAGGACCGGGCGGCGGCTCTCCAGGGCGGTCCCCATGCCGTTGGTACCGCTGGCCCACTCCGCCCACGCGGACCACGGCGCCAGGTTGGCGTCCACGGCCAGGTGCAGCAGGCGCCGGCTGCCCCAGGTGCCCAGTAGCCGCCCGTTGGGGTCCGCGACGGTCACGAGGCCGTCCAGGCCGTCGACCTCCCGCGCGGCGCACGCGGCCATACCGCCGAGTTCGGTGTACACGACGTCGTGGTCGATCGAGTGCGCACCCACTTCGGCCGCGGCCGGCGCCCGGTCCAGCAGCGGGTCTACCTCGTACTCCTCGCGGCACCGGTACCAGGACATCAGGATCTCGGGCCGCACGCCCTGGACGGTCTCCGCCCCCGCCGAGAACCGTTCCCAGGCGGCCGCCGTCCGCCGGAGGTTGTCGCCTTCGAGCACCGCGCCGCTCGTGGCGGCCGGGGCTCCGCCGGTGCTGCTTTCTGCGCCGCTCATCCCATCTCCCTTGGGCGAGGGCGATTATCCATCCACGATCGTAGATTACGTGGCGTGTACGGACAACACCGGATTTGTGCGCCTGAACCAGATCTGACGGCAATACCGCAGCAGGAGGTGAGCCAATGACGATCACCCCAACGGACCGAAACGCTCTACTGAGCCAATTCGGGCTCGACAAGCAGAACAAGGCGACGCTGGGCCGGTTGCTCGCGAACGGCAACGTCGCGAAGGCCGACGACGGCGCGGACGGCCGCATGCACGCCGAGATCCACATTCCACCCGACGAACTGGTGTGGGATCCGTCGGTACTGGTGATTCCGCACGGCGGCACGGTCGACATCGACCTGATGAACGACGACACGAACACGCACTGCGCGCTGATGCCGAGCAACGGCGACAGCCAGTGGATCTGGCTGCCCGCGTACTCGAAGGGGCGGGTCACCATCACCCTCGACGGGCCCGGGTACTACTGGTTCAGCTCCAACATCGGCAACGACGAGGGCCGGGGCCTGATCGGGGCGATCGTGGTGCAGGGCGATGTCCCGCCGGAGGCCCGTCTCGACCGACCCGACCAGCCGCGCCCGTGAGGGGAGACCGCACATGACCGAATACATCGACGCCCCGCCCGCGGTCTCGCTGTCCACGCTGAGCGCGACGGTCGGCAGCGCGCCGGCGGTCGCCGAGACCGTCGACTACGAGCGCCTCCTCAACGCCGGCGACGAGCCGCACAACTGGCTGACGTACTACGGCAACTACAGCGGGCACCGCTTCAGCGAACTCAGCCAGATCAACGCCGACAACGTCAGGCGCCTCACCCCGGCGTGGGTGTTCCAGTTCGGCTCGTACGGGCTGCACGCCGGTACGTCGACGTACGCCTTCGAGGCGTGCCCGATCGTCGTGGACGGGGTCATGTTCCTGTCCGGTTGGGACGGTTGGGTGTGGGCCCTGGACGCGAAGCAGGGCAAGCTGCTCTGGCAGTACAAGCACGCGATCCCCTTCGACGTGTCGCTCTGCTGCGGCAACGTCAACCGCGGCGTCGCCGTGGCGAAGGGGAAGGTGATCGTGGCCACCCTCAACGCCCACGTCATCGCGCTGGACGCGACCAACGGCCGGAAGGTGTGGGACACGGTGCACGGTGACGTGCGCGCCGGCGAGAGCGCCACGGTCGCGCCGCTGGTGGTGAAGAACCTGGTCATCGTCGGCAGCTCCGGCGGCGAGTTCGGCAACCGGGGCCACCTCGACGCGTACGACATCGACACCGGCGAGCGGGTGTGGCGCCGGTACACGATCCCGAAGCCCGGCGAGCCCGGTTCGGAGACGTGGCCCGCGGACAGCCCGGCCTGGACCCGGGGCGGCGGCAACACCTGGGTCACCGGCACCTTCGACCCGGAGACGAACCTCCTGTACTGGGGTACCGGCAACCCGGCGCCCGACTTCGACGGCGAGGTCCGGGAGGGCGACAACAAGCACAGCGACAGTGTGATCGCGGTCGATGTCGACTCCGGCGAGATCCGGTGGGCGTACCAGTGCACCCCGCACGACCTGTGGGACTACGACTCCAACATGGAGTCCATCCTCTTCGAGCAGGACGGGCGCAAGCTGCTGGGTCACTTCGACAAGAACGGCTACTTCTTCGTGCTGGACCGCACCAACGGTGAGCTTGTCCGGGTCACGCCGTTCTCCGACCGCATCACCTGGGGCGAGATCAGCGACGACGGCTCGGTCAAGCCGCAGATCTTCCCGAAGGACGAGGGCGTACCGGTCCACTTCTGGCCGGGGCCGGCCGGGGCGAAGGAGTGGACGCACGCGTCGTACAGCCCGAGGACGAACATGTTCTACGTGCCGGTGCAGGACGTCGGGTCGACGGTCACGCGGCGGCGGCGCGAGTTCAAGGAGAGCATCCCGTACTGGGGAGCGAGCGTCACCGTGGACTCCGACGACATGAAGGGACAGGTCAAGGCGTTCGACGCGGCGACGAGTGCGGAGGTGTGGCGCTGGGAGTGCCCGCAGCCGATATCCGCGTCCACCCTGGCCACGGCGGGAGACCTCGTGTTCTGCGGTACCCCGGGCGGCGAGTTCCACGCCTTCCACGCCCGTACCGGGGAGCCGCTGTGGCACTTCCAGACCGGCAGCGGCCACCACAGCAGCCCGTCGACGTACAGCGTGGACGGTCGCCAGTACGTCGCCGTACCGGTCGGCTGGGGCGGCTGGGTGGAGGGGTTCGCGCCCGGGATGATGGGCGGGCCCCACGGAGACGCCCTGTTCGTCTTCGCGCTGCCGCAGGAGTGAGCGGTCCGGCCAGCGGCAGCAGAAGGGAGGTGGATGTCGTGGAGCTTTCCGCGGAGTGGGAGACCCCCGAGTTCGAGGAGATCGCTGTCTCGCCCGAGGTGACGATGTACATCGAACGCTGGGAGAGTTAGCCCGCAGCGGGGGTACCGGATCCGGCGCGATCCGGTACCCCTGCACGGAGGGAGGGCGGCGACGATGTGGCTGCGCGTGCTCGGATCGGCCGCGGGTGGTGGCTATCCACAGTGGAACTGCGCCTGCCCCAACTGCCGCGCGGTGCGCGAGGGCTCCCGGCCCTGCCAACCGCGCACCCAGTCGTCGATCGCGGTGAGCGCCGACCGCCTGAGCTGGTTCCTGCTCAACGCGTCACCCGATCTCCGGACCCAGCTCGAAGCCTTCCCCGCACTGCACCCGCGCGGCCGGCGGACGACGCCGGTGTCGCGGGTACTGCTCACCGACGCGGAAATCGACCACACGCTCGGCCTGCTGCTGCTGCGGGAGGGGCCGGGCGTCGAGCTGCACGCCACCGCGGCGGTGTACGAGACGCTGCGGGACGGCATGTCGCTGCTGCGGACGCTCGAAACCTACTGCCCCGTGACGTGGCACCCGGTCATCCCGGAGGCCGACGTACCGCTGGGGAACGGCTTGTCCTACCGGGCGTTCGACGCGCCCACGTCCAAGCGGGCACGCTTCACCGCCGGCTCCTCCGGAACCGGGAAGGGGCGGGTGGTCGGGTACCGGCTGACCGACGCGCGCAGCGGCGGGGTACTGGTCTACCTGCCGGGCATGCAGGAGCTGACGGCGGGGGTGCGCGAGCGGCTGGACGGCTGTACCTGCCTGCTGGTCGACGGGACCTGCTGGCAGGACGACGAGCTGATCGGGCTCGGCCTGGCCGGCCGGACCGCGTCCGAGATGGGGCACCTGCCGATCGACGGCCCCGGCGGCAGCCTCGCGCGGCTGGCGCCGCTGCCGATCGCGCGCAAGATGTACATCCACATGAACAACACCAATCCGATCCTGCTCGACGACTCGCCGCAGCGACGCATAGTCGAGCGGCACGGTATGGAGGTTGCCATGGACGGGCTGGAGCTTGAGCTATGACCGCGACCGTGACCGAGCCCGGCACCGGGACCTTCGTGGCGGAGCTGCGCGCCCAGTCGCGGCGCTACCACGCGCTCCACCCGTTCCACCGGATGATGAACGAGGGCCGGCTCAGCCGCCGGCAGATCCAGGGCTGGGTGGCCAACCGCTTCTACTACCAGACCGCCATCCCCCGCAAGGACGCCGCGATCCTGGCCAACTGCCCGCACCGCGACATCCGCCGGCGCTGGATCCGCCGCATCACCGACCACGACGGTACGGTCGAGGGCGGTGGCGGTATCGAGGCGTGGCTCCGGCTGGGCGAGGCGGTCGGCCTGACCCGGGCCGAGGTGGAGCAGGAGCGGCACGTCGTGCCCGGGGTACGCTTCGCGGTCGACGCGTACGTCACCTTCGCCCGTACCCGGCCGTGGCTCGAAGCGGTGGCCTCCTCGCTGACCGAGCTGTTCGCGCCGGACCTGATGGCCGAGCGCCTCGCCGCCTTCGAGCGGCACTACCGCTGGATCGACGCGCAGGGGCTCGCGTACTTCCGGGCCCGCCTCACCCAGGCCCCGCGCGACTGCGAGCACGCGCTGGAGGTGGTGACGCGGTACTGCCGGACACCGCAGGAGCGTACCGGCGCCGTCGCCGCGCTGTCGTTCAAGAACGACGTTCTCTGGAGCATGCTGGATGCCATCGCCCACGCCTACGCCGACGGTTCCTGACACCGGGCGCCCCCGCCTGGCGCGCCACGTCCGGCGGTCCTTCGACCCGACCCGGGGCCGGCACGTGCTGCTGTCGCCGGAGACCGTGGTGGTGCTGAACGCCACCGGCACGGCCGTACTCGACCTGTGCGACGGGGAGCGTACCGCGGCCGAGATCGTCGCCGAACTGCACCGGCGGTACGCCCGCGTGGTCGACGACGAGGTACGCCAGTTCCTCGACCGGCTGGTCGCCCGGCGCTGCCTGGAGGTCCACTATGGATAGACCGTACGGGCTGCTGGCCGAGCTGACGTACGCCTGCCCGCTGCACTGCGCGTACTGCTCCAACCCGCTCAACCTGGCCGGCTACACCGACGAGCTGAGCACGCCGGAGTGGCTGCGGGTACTGGCCGAGGCGAGGCAGTTGGGCGTGCTGCAACTGCACCTGTCCGGCGGGGAGCCGCTGCTGCGCCGCGACCTCGCCGAGATCGTGCGGTACGCCACCGAGCTGGGCCTCTACACCAACCTCGTCACGAGCGCGCTCGGACTCACCGCGCACCGCGCCGAGCAGCTGCGCGCCGCGGGCCTCGACCACGTCCAGATCAGCGTCCAGGCCGACGAGCCCGCCCGCTCCGACCTCCTGGCCGGCACCCCCTCGTTCGCGCGCAAGGTCGCCGCCTGCCGCCTGGTCCGCCGGCTCGGCTGGCCGCTCACGCTGAACGTCGTGCTGCACCGGCAGAACATCGACCGGATCGCGGGCATCCTCGACCTGGCCGAGGAGCTGGCGGCGGACCGCGTCGAGCTGGCCAACACGCAGTACTACGGCTGGGCGCTGCGCAACCGGGCCGCGCTGCTGCCGAGCCGGGACCAGCTCGACCGGGCTGAGTCCACTGTGGACGCCGCCCGGCGGCGGCTGGCCGGCCGGATGGAGATCGTCTACGTCGTCCCCGACTACTACAGCCGGTACCCCAAGCCGTGCATGGGCGGCTGGGCCCGGCGCCAGCTCACCGTGGCGCCCAACGGGGACGTGCTGCCCTGCCCGACCGCGCACGCGCTGCCACTGCCCCGCGCCAGCGTCCGCGAACGGTCCCTGGCCTGGATCTGGGCGGAGTCACCGGCCTTCCAGCGCTTCCGCGGTACCGGCTGGATGCCGGACCCGTGCCGCGGCTGCGCGCGCCGCGACGTCGACTTCGGCGGCTGCCGCTGCCAAGCCTTCCAGCTCACCGGCGACGCCGCCCGCACGGACCCGGTCTGCCACCTCGCGCCCGACCACGGCCTCATCGCCGGCGCGGTGCGGGCCGCGAACCGGGCGGACCGCCGTGACCCGGTGCTCGTCCCGCGGCCCCACCCCCGCGACACATGACGCCGGTCTTCGTCTTCATCTCCGGCGCGGCGCTGCTGGTGTTCAGCGCCGAGAAGCTCATCGGGTACCTCGTCGACATCGCCAGCGGCCTGCGGGTCTCGCTCTTCCTGCTGGCCGTCATCTTCACCGGCATCGAGTTCGACGACATCGTCCTCGGCGTCGCGCTGAACGTGGAGAAGCTCGGAAACGTGGCGCTCGGCATCGTCTTCGGGACCGCGGTATCGATGACCGGGGTGGTGCTCGCGCTCGCCGCGATCCTCGCCCCCACGGCGGTGAGCATCCCGCGCGACTACGTCGCCATCTTCGCCGCCGCGCCGCTGGTGATGATCCCGTTCACGCTGATGGCACCGCTCACCCCGGTGCACGGCGTGCTCCTGCTCGCGCTGTTCGTGGTGTTCATCGCGTACGTCGCCGCCCGGGAGTCGCGGGCCACCACGCCGGTCTACCGGGACGCGGAGATGTACGAGGAGTTCGCCGCGGCGCGCCGGCCGGGTGCCGGTACGACCATCGTCAGTACCGGCCCCGGCGGCGGGGACCCGCCACCGCCCGCCATCGGGCGGCGCTCCGCCTGGCCCCGGCTCGGGCTGGCGGTACTCGCCCTCGCCGGTCTCGTGATCGGCGCCGCCACCACGGGCATCGGGACCAGGGGGATCCTGGACACCTACCGGCTCAGCGGCACCCTCTTCGGCGCCACCATCGCCACGGCGGTGCTGACCATCGAGGACATCTTCCTCACCGTGGAGCCCTTCCGGCGGGGCGTACCGGAGATCGGGGTCGGCAACGTCATCGGCAGCCTCGTCTTCTCCGTCACCGGGAAGCTGGGCATCACGCTGCTGGCCGGGAGGATCGTGGTGACCCCCGATGTGCTCGCCTGGCACCTCCCGGTTCTCATCGTCATGACCGGACTCGCGGCGTACTTCATGTCCACCGGGCGGCTGCGCCGCTGGCACGGGTACGCCCTGCTCGCTCTCTACATCGCCTACTGGGCCGTGAGCTTCGGCCTGTTCGGCGGGCCGCCGGTCGACCTGGACTGAGTCACGGGTCAGGTGCCGGACCTGTAGTCGGCGTCCATCGCGGCGAGCATCTTGTCCGTTGTGGACTGTCCACTGAAGATTTCCTGGATCCCGCTCAGCATGGTCTGCTGTACCTTCGCGTTCGGCCAGAGCTGGTCCATGAACGGTACCGTCCGGTTGCCGTTGATGAACGTGGTCAGCTCGGTGAGCGTCGGGTCCACAGTGGAGCCCGCGTCCGGCAGGGACGGCAGGCTGCCCTGCTTCTTGTTGAACACGCTCATGCCCGCCGGCGACATCACGTAGGTGATGAACCTGAGCGCCAGGTCCTTGTTCTTGGCCTTGGCGTTGATGCCGTACCCGGCTCCGGCCGCGGCCGGCATGAGGGTCTGGTCGGGACTGTCGGTGGCCGGCAGCGCCTTGAGGACGAAGGTGCCGCCCGGGTTCTGCTGCTTGAGCAGGGCGATCACCCAGTTGCCCTGGATGATGCCGAGCGTCCTGCCGGTGGCGGCGAGTTGCTGGGTGGCCTCGTAGCTGGTGCCCAGCGGGTTCTTCTGGAAGCAGCCATTCTTGTCCATCTGCAGGTACTGCGCCATCGCGGTGGTCCACGGCGACTGCGCGAAGGTGGCCTGCCCGGCCTGCATCTTCCTGTCGAAGTCGCGGTCGCCGCTGTACACGATGGTGGCGACCAGGGCGTACAGGACGAGTTGGGTGACCCAGTTGGTCTGGTTGCCCAGGGCGAAGGCCGGGGTGCCCTTGGCCGCGGCAGACTTGCAGAACGCCAGCAGCTGGGTCCACGTGCCGGGTGGGGTGAGCCCGGCCTTGTCCAGGGCCTGCTGGTTGTAGATCGCGCCGATCCCGTTGAGCCCGAAGATGGCGTTGTACGTCCTGCCGTTGTACTGCGCGACGGTCTTGACGCCCCCGGGGAGCTTCGCGGCCCACGGCTGGTCGGAGAGGTCCATCAGGTAACCGGGCTTGGCCAGCACGTAGGTGGCGCCCGGGTTGCCGTTGCCCGGCCAGACGCTCATCACGTCCGGCCCGGTACCGGACGCCAGCTGGGTGCGGATCTGCTGCTGGTACTGGTCGGCTCCGGCGGTGGTCAGCGTCACCTTGACGCCGGGGTTGGCCGCCTCGAACGCCTTGACGACGCCTTCGATGGAGCCCTGGTCGACCGACGCGACGGTCAGCGTGTTGGACGTCTTGCCGCCGCTGGACGCGGCGTTGGTGCCGCCGCTGCACGCGGCCATCAACGCGGTGGCGGTCACCGCGGCCAGCAGCGCCGCCAGTCTGGGTGTGGTCATCGTGTCTCCCGGAGGGAAGGGGTCGTGTTCATCAGGTGGTGGATTCGGCGCCGCGCGCGACGGCGCTGACGGTGTACCGGCCGGACGCCAGCCGCAGGGTTGCCCCGGTGGCCGACGGCTCGACCCCGAGCACGCCCGGCCGCGTCGCGGCGGGCGCGTCGCCTTCGCGGACGCTGTCGGGCTCCGCGGTGGGGAGGTGCAGTACCGCGGTGGTACCGGGGGGCACCTCGGCGGTGACGGTGAGGCGCCCGCCGGCCAGCGACCAGCCGCACGCGACCCGGCCGCGGGCGGTCTCCTGCTCGGCCCGCGCCCAGGTGAGGCGGCCACCGGGCAGCGGGCGCAGCAGCAGTTCCCGGTACGCGACCGACTCCGGGGTCTGGTCGATGCCGGCGACCCGGCCGAACAGCCAGTCCCCGACGCTGCCGAGGCTGTAGTGGTTGAACGAGTTCATCGCGGGCGACTGGAATCCATTGTGGTCGGTCCAGCCGTCCCAGCGTTCCCAGATGGTGGTGGCGCCGTGCCGGATCGAGTACCCCCAGGAGGGGTAGTCGCTCTGGTGGAGCAGGGCGTACGCGAGGTCGGCGCGGCCGTGGTCGGCCAGGACCGGGCACAGCAGCGGGACGCCGACGAATCCGGTGCTGAGCCTGTTGCCACGCTTCTCGATGTCCGCGGCCAGGTGCTCCACGGCCGCCGGCACGAGCGCGTCGGGCAGCAGCCCGAAGGCGAGCGCCAGCAGGTACGCCGTCTGCGTCCCGCCTTCGACCGTGCCGTCGTCGTCCACATAGGACTCGATGAACGCGGCGCGGATCGCGGCGTGCAGGGCTTCGTGTTCCGCGGCGGTGTCGTGGCGACCGAGGACCCGGGCGGCCTCGGCCACGATCCGTGTGCTGCGCGCGAAGTAGGCGGTGGACAGCACGTCCCGCGGCGTGGTGGCGTCGACCTGCAGCCAGTCGCCGTACGAGTTGCCGGTACGGTGCCGCCACCGCAGGTCCGGGTTGTGCCGGCGGATGTGCCCCACCCAGGCC
>DATEJJ010000409.1:0-4341 GCA_035278125.1 Rugosimonospora sp. | reverse complement strand
GAAGACCTGCCGCTTCCACACGGGTAGGCGGCTCTTCACCTCGTCCACCAGCCGGGCGCACAGCGCGAACCCCTCCGCCCGGTGCGCCGTCGCCACCGCCGCCACCAGCGCCACGTCACCGATTGCCAACTTGCCGATGCGGTGCGACACCGCAAGCGCGTACACCTCTCGATCCGCCGCGATCTCGGCGGCCACCTCGCGCAGCACCGCCTCCGCGGTCGGGTGCGCCTCGTACTCCAGCAGCGTCACCCCGCGCCCGCCGTCATGATCGCGTACCACGCCCTGGAACAGCACCACCGCGCCAGCCGCTGGATGCGCGACCGCGCGCTCGTGCGCGACCGCATCGAGCGGCTCCTCGGAGATTCCGATCATCACGGCAGTTCGCCCTCCACCAGCGGCAACGGCACCATCCCGACCTCGTCGCCGGCAGCGGCACTGGACGACGGCGGGATCACCGCGAACCCGTACGCCTGCGCCAGCCCGCGCAGCATCGCAGAACCCACATGCGACACCGGGTACGCCAGCCCATCCGGTCCCCGCCGCACCAGCGCCAGGTGGGTGTACCCACCCCGCCCGCCGATGTCGCCGCCCACCCGGACCTTCGGCAGCGCCGCCAGCGGCCGTCCGCGCAGCCCATCCAGCGCCGGCGCGACCAGGGAGAGCAGCGCCACGATCGCCGACTGCGGGTTGCCGGGCAGCCCGCCCAGCAGCGCGGTCCCGCCGTCCGGCCGGGGCACCGCCGCGAGCAGCATCGGGAACCCGGGCCGCACCTCGACCGCGTCCACAATGTACTGACAGCCCAGCCGGTCCAGCGCCGGATGCAGGTGATCAACCGGTCCCCGCATGGTGCCGCCGGTGGTACAGATCAGGTCCACACCAGCCACGAGCGCGTCCCCGATGGCCGCAACATGCGCGTCGAGCGTGTCCGCCACCGGCCCCGCCGTCACCGAGACCGTGGCACCCAGCCGGGACAGCCAGGCCGGCAGGGGCGGACCCAGCGCGTCCCGCACCCGCCCGCCACCCGAAAGTCCGCTGGTCAGCAACTCATCACCGAAGATCAGCACGGCCGCGCGGGCCGCCGGCCGCACCGGCAGCGTGTCGTACCCGCAGGATGCCGCCAACCCCATCACACCCGGTGTGACCGGCGTACCCGCCGGCATCAACTCCTCGCCGCGCACCGATTCGTCGCCGGGCCGACGCCATTCCGGCTCCGCCCGCGGCCGCCCGCTGACCAGCTCGCCGTCCACAGCGGAGTCCTCGACGCGGACCGTCTGCTCGGCACCGTCCGGGACCATCGCGCCCGTCGCGATCTGCACGCAGGTACCGGCCTCGCGCAGCTCCGGCGCCAGATCACCGGCCAGCACCCGGCCCACGATCCGCCACGGCCCGGCGCCACGCACCGCCCAACCATCGACACTGCACGTGACGAACGGCGGCAGATCGGTGCGCGCGACCAGCGGTTGCGCCAGCACCGTGCGGTCGGCCGCGCCCAGCGAGACCTCGGCGACGGGCAGCGCCAGCGCTGCTCCGGCCGCGTGCGACCGCTCCCGAGCAAGCACCCATGGCGTCGGCCCGTCCGGTGCACCTGGCAGAGGAAGCACGGACGCGAGTGGTGAACTCACCCGATCAGCCTATCCGGCCCCTGGATGATCACCGCCGCGCAACTGGTCGATCGCGTGGGCCAGGATGGGTCCGAGCACCGCAAGGCCGTCCTTGGCCCCACCCTTCGAGCCCGGCAGGTTGACGATGAGGGTACGCCCGGCAACCCCGGCCAGCCCACGGGACAGCGCCGCCGTCGGCACCTTGACCAGCCCGTACGCCCGGATCGCCTCGGCAATCCCCGGCACTTCGTAGTCGAGTAGCTCGCGCGTCACGTCCGGCGTACGGTCCGTCGGCGTGATCCCGGTCCCACCACTGGTCAGCACCGCGTCATACTCCTCGGCCACCGCTTGGCGCAGCGCCTCGGCGACCGGCTCCCCGTCCGGTACCACCACCGGCTCGTCCACCTCGAAGCCCAGGTCCCGCAGCCCGGCGACGAGCAACGGTCCACTGGTGTCGGCGTAAACCCCGGCGGCCGCCCGGTTGGACGCCACGACCACCCGTACCCTGCTCACGAGCGGTCCTCCGGGCGTACCCAGTCGCCGGTCTTGCCGCCCTCCTTGCGTACCACCCGTACCCGCTCGATGCTGGCCGCCGGATCTACCGCCTTGACCATGTCGATCAAGGCCAGGCCGGCGGTCGCCACGGCCGTGAGAGCCTCCATTTCGACACCTGTTCGATCGGCCGTTTTGACGGAAACAGATATCCGTACGGTGGAATCGTCCAGGTCCAGTTGGACAGCCACGGCGTGCAAAGCGATCGGGTGGCACAGTGGCACCAAAGCGGGCGTTTGCTTGGCGCCCATGATGCCCGCCAACCGGGCCACTGCCAGGGCGTCACCTTTTGGCAACTTGTTATTTCGGAGCAGCCCGATGACTTCCGGAGTAGTTCGAACCTCACCCAGAGCAACGGCGCGTCTTACGGAAGGTGCCTTGTCGGACACGTCCACCATGCGCGCTGCGCCAGTCTCGTCTACGTGTGTCAACCTCGACTCCACCACGTCAAACAGGGTACGGGTCGAGGTACAAAAACGCGCAGCTACCGATCCGTAACTCGCAAGGTGGAACTTGCTGGATGACAGCGCGTAGTTTGGGGCAGGGGGCCCCTCGTCGGGGAGGCCAACATGTGCGAATCACAGATTGCCGCGTTCTATTGCCGTCTATCAATGTCTGAGGCCGGCTCTCTGTTCTGCTCTCTAGTGCCCATAGGTCCGATTGTTCCGACGCTTCTCGTCGCATTCTGCAGTCATTCAATTACGTGACGTGGTCAAACTACGTCCTCCTTCGCATATGCCGAAATAGAGGACAAAAAGAGATGCGCACTTTGCAGTCTGCAACATACGCTTTCTCCTGTTACCGATGGGGCTGGTGAGACAGGAGTGAAGCGATGCGTTCAAACGGTTGGCTCTGAGGCGCGCCCGAAAATCCGATCTTGGCGCGACGCCTGTTCGTAAGGCGCCCGGCAATTTACGCTGGCTGCACGTAACCCGATGTCTCAGCCCCGAGAGGAGCTGCGGGACCGGTGGGTACAGCCGGCAGCGGCGAGACTGACCGACGGTTGAAGTGGGCCGTCGGTCTCGTCGGCCTTGCAGGAGCTATCGCGCTCGGCTGGGCCTGCTACCAGTTCGTCGTTCAGCCCGAACTCCTCGGCTTCCAGGTGTTCAGGATCGCGGCTGTCACGATCATGCTTTTTGTCGCGAGTCGGGCGATCATTTACACCAGAATCCGATCGGAGCGACATGTCACCACCTCGACCGAGGCCGTGACCCTGCTAGCCCTGATGCTGCTTCCGCAGCCTTGGTTCATAGTGACTGTTGCTCTCGCCGTGACATTGTCTTATATCACGCTGCGTGCAGATCCCATCAAGCTAGTCTTTAACGCCGCAAAGGACACAACTTGGGCCACCGCTGGCGTCCTCATCGGCGGTTCCCTAGGATTGCGTGGACCCTTCGTTCCACAAGTTCACGATCTCCCAGCAATCTTGGTCGTAGCTGTGACCATGTTGATCTGCGACGAGTTCATCGCTCATCCCGTGATCGCGTTGGCAACCCACACCACGGCCTCTGAACGATTTCGTACCAACTGGGACATACGCCTCGGCACAACGGCTGCCAGGCTGGCGCTGGGCATTGTCGCGATGTACCTGTTGGCACACGACGCTCGCTTGGTCCTCATCGTTCCCCTCGTTGTCATCGGACTGCACTTCGCGTCCGCAAATCAGCTACGAGAACGGCAGGAGCGCGATGCGTGGCACCAACTCGCACAGAGCACCGAGAAGTTCAATGAGGTCGACCTCGACACCGTCCTCAAGGAAGCAGTCAAACGGGCCGCCGAACTCTTCTCGGCCGACGAGGTCGATGTCGAGATCAACTCATCGACGCAGCAGAGTCGCCTGGTACGCGGTGAAGCCGAGAATGTCCGCTACGACGGGCCCCCGAACCACGCGCCGGGCGTTGGGGGCAATGTCGTATGCGCGCCGCTGGAGAGCCACGATGGCCGCGCCGATGTCGGAGAGCTGCGGCTGCGGTTCCGGCGGCAGATCACGCTGAGCGAGCGCGAGCAGTACACCCTGCGCGCCTTCGCCGCCGCCCTGTGCACCGCTGTCCGCAACGCCGCCGCCTTCGCCGAGGCCCAGCGGCTGTCCGCCAACCACGCGTACGCCGCCGCGCACGACCCCCTGACCGGCCTGGCCAACCGGCGCCAGCTGTTCGCCGTCGGCGACGAGCTGCTGGAGGACCGCGCC
>DATEJJ010000408.1:0-5822 GCA_035278125.1 Rugosimonospora sp. | reverse complement strand
CCGCAGCCGCTGGTACGCGGCCAGCGCGTCGGCCTGCCGGCCGGTGCCGTAGTACGCCCGGATCAGGGTACCGGCGATCTGCTCGTCCAGTGGATGCGCGCGGACGAGGTCTTCCAGCGTCGCGATGACCTGCGGGGTCTGGCCCAGCGCCATGCGCAGTTCGACCAGGGCCTGCTGGACCTGCAGCAGCAGATCCTCCAGCCGCCGCGCCTGCTCGTCGAACCACATCAGGTCGGTGAGCCCGGTAAGCGGCGGGCCGCGCCACAGGGCCACCGCGTCCTGCAGGTGGCGCAGCCGGTGCGCGGGGTCGGCCGTGGACCGACCCTCGCGGAGCAGACGTTCGGCTTGCCGCACATCGGTGGCCTCCCCGCCAAGGTCGAGCACGTATCCGGACGACCGGGCCACGATCGCTGACCTGCTGCCCAGCACCGCCCGCAGGTACGAGATGTGCCGCTGCAGCGCGTTGGCCACGGTGGCCGGTGGTGCCTGGCCCCACACGAGATCGATGAGCCGCTCACCGCTGACGACCTGGCCAGCGTTCAACGCCAGCGCCGTGATCAGTGCCTGACGGCGTACGCCACTCATCGAGCGTGGCACCCCATCGGCCGACACATCGACCGGTCCGAGCAGCCGTACCTGCACCACCGCCATTCCCGGCCCCACCCCCCACGCCAGGACACCCGACACGGTACACCGGCACCGGCGAAGGAATCCGGCGCCGGCGGGTCGCCGTATCGCGAACGCCGACGGCTCCCGCGACCGGGCCACCCCGGCTGTACGACCGCTCCATGGCGGTCGGTGCAGAGGGTGGCGGGCCGAGGTACCGCGTATTCGGTTCGTGGAACGCGTTCCACCGGGTCGGGTTTGGTGGGCGCAGTATCCTGGCGCGGTGGGTGCGCCCTCGGTACTGGTGGTTGAAGATGACCCCGACATCGGTCGTGAGCTCGCGCAGGCGCTGGTGGGGCACGGGTATGCGGTGCTGCTCGCGGCGACGGGGGCGGCCGCGCTGGACTATGTCGGGGCGCGGCAGGTCGATCTCGTCCTGCTCGATCTCGGGCTGCCCGACATGGACGGTGTGGTGTTGTGCCGGCAGTTGCGGGCGGGTGTGTCCGGAGTGGTCATTGTGGTGTTGACGGCGCGGACCGACGAGTTGGATGTCGTGGTGGCGCTGGATGCCGGCGCTGACGACTATCTGTCCAAGCCGGTGCGGTTGACCGAGTTGCTGGCGCGGTTGCGGGCCCACCTGCGGCGGCAGTCGTCGGTCACCGGTGCCGGGACGATCCGGGTCGGTGAGCTGCAGGTGGATGTGGCGGCGCGGCGGGCGAGTGTCGCCGCGCGGGAATTGGCGCTGCGACCGCGTGAGTTCGATCTGCTCGTGGCGCTGGCCGGCCGTGCCGGGCAGGTGGTGACGCGGGAGGATCTGATGGCTGAGGTGTGGGACGAGCATTGGTTCGGCCCGACGAAGACGCTCGATGTGCACGTGAGTGTGTTGCGCCGCAAGCTGGGCGAGCTGGGGGAGGATCCGGCGCGGATCACGACGCTGCGCGGGCGGGGCTACCGGTATGAGGTGCCGCCGGGAGGGGCAGCAGGAGGCTGAGGATCGGCTGCGGCGCGGCGCGGCGTACGACCAGCCGGCCTCCTTCCGCTTCGGCCAGTGCCCGGGCCAGCGGTAGCCCGATGCCGTGGCCCGAGCCGTCGGTGCGGCGGACGAATGCCTGTTCCGGGTCGTCGGGCAGCCCGGGACCCTCGTCGCTGACCTCGATGGAGACGGCGGTGCCGGCGTCAACGACGGCCACGGCGGTGGTGCCGGTGCCGTGGGCCAGTGCGTTGTCGAGGAGGATGTCGAGGATCTGCCGGATCGCGGGGGCGCTGGCCGCGACGTCCGGCGTGGGCGGCGCGGTGGGCAGGAGGAGCCGTCGTCCGTGTGCGGCGAATGTGGCGTGCCAGCGTTCCTGTAGGCCGTCGAGCAGTTCGGTGAGGTCGAGGGGGCCGCTGGTCGGGGGTGTGCCCCGGGCGAGCTGACGGAGGTCCTCGACGGTGTCGCGGAGCTGCTCGGCGCGGCGCAACGCGCGCCCGGCCGCGTCCCGCAGCTGTGGCGCGTCGGCGTGGGGGTGGCTGAGTGCCGACTCCAGGGCCAGCAGCAGCGAGGTCAGCGGTGTCCGCAGTTGGTGGGAGACGTCGGCGCTGAACGCGCGTTCGCGTTGCAGGAGCGCGCCCAGCCGCTGCGCGGTGGCCTCCAGCGCGATCCCTGCGGCGTCGGCCTCGTCGATGCCGGAACGGCTGGCGCGGATGGTGAAGTCACCGTCGCCCAGGGCGCGCGCGTCGCGGGTCAGGCGTTGCAGCGGGCGGGCGATCTGGCGCGCCTGCCACCGGGCCAGCAGCGCGGCGAGCCCGACGACGATGGCGGCCAGCCCGGCCATCAGCGTCCAGCCGCGCAGGGTGCGCAGGCGCAGGTCCGCGTACGGCTGGGATACCCGTACCGCGAGGGTCACCCGCCCGTCGGAGGGTACCGGCGCGGCCACGGCGATCTGGTCGCCCTCCACGCCGCTGTGCAGGTGCCCGTCGGACACCGCGGCCGCCACCGCGGATCGCTGCGGTCCGCCCGCGGCGATGCGGGCGCCGTCGGTGCGGTACACCCCGACGGTCAGGGACGCGGGCAGGTCCGCCGGCAGGGACAGCTGGCTCTCGTCGGTGCCGAACGAGTCCGACACGGTCGCCGCCACCCGGGTCGCTTCGCGTTGCAGGCCGGTCACGGCCTCGTTGTGGTAGCTCACGGCCAGGACGTACCCCAGCGGCGCCGCGAACAGCGCGACCGCCAGCGCCGCCACCCCCACGATCGACGTCAACACGCGGCGGTGCACCGACCGGCTCTTCCTGCTCACCCGCCCATCGTGCCCGGCGGAAGGTAAACGCGCCGCTAACCCGCGCGAAGCCGGCGCTAACCCGCCGGTTCGTATCGTCGGCAACCATGCGTACCCGTCGTGGACCTGTCCTGCTCGCTCTGGCGCTGGTGGCCGCGCTGGCCGGCTGCGGATCGGGCGGATCCGACCGGCCGGCGGCCGCGGCGAGCGGCCGGTCACCAGCGGTCGAAGACAACCCCGCGGGGGACATTCCAGACAACGTGGCCTTCGTCGCCTACCGACCGGCCAGCGGCAGGTACGAGATCAAGGTGCCGGAAGGCTGGGCGCGGACCGACGCCGCCACCGCGGTGAGCTTCACCGACAAGCTGAACACCGTACGGGTGGAACTGGTGACGGCCGGTGCCGCGCCGAGCGTCGACTCGGCACGGACGGGCGAGGTACCCGCCATCCAGTCCGCCGCGCAGCGCTTCTCGCTCGGCACGGTCGAGACGGTCACCCGCAACGCCGGCACCGCCGTGCTGGTCACCTACCGGGCGGACAGCGCGGTGGACCCGGTGACCGGCAAGGTGGTGGCCGACGCGTTCGAACGGTACGAGTTCTGGCGCGGCGGCACCGAGGCGGTCGTGACGTTGAGCGGTCCGGTGAACGCGGACAACGTCGATCCGTGGCGTACCGTCAGCGACTCGTTCCGGTGGCTGCCGTGACCGTGGCCATCGAGGCCGCCGAGCTGTACCGGTTCTACCGGGCCGGCGAGGAGGAGACCCTGGCGCTGCGCGGCGTGAGCGTCCGCGTCGACGCCGGCGAACTGGTCGCGGTCACCGGGCCGTCCGGGTCGGGCAAGTCGACGCTGCTGGCCTGCCTGGCCGGGCTCGACGAGCCGGACGGTGGCCAGGTGCGCATCGCGGGGGTGCGGCTGAGTCACCGGCCGGAACCGCAGCGCGCCGCGATGCGGGCGCGGGGCATCGGGACGGTCTTCCAGTCGGACAACCTGATCGCCCACCTGACCGTCGCGCAGAACATCGACCTGGTTCAGCGGCTGGCCGGCCGCGTCAACCGCACCTACCGCGACGACCTGCTCGACGCTCTCGGGATCGGGTCCCGCGCCAGCTCGGTGGTGACCCGGCTGTCGGGCGGGGAGGCGGCCCGTGCCGGGCTCGCGGTCGCGCTGGCCGCCGCACCGGCGGTGCTGCTGGCCGACGAACCGACGGGTGAACTCGACGAGGCGACCGAGGCGGATGTACTCGGGCTGCTGCACGAGCGCGCCCGGGGCGGTACCGCCGTCATCGTCGCGTCGCACAGCGCGGCGGTGACCGCCATCGCCGACCGCCAGGTCACCCTCGTGGACGGACGGGTGGCGGGTTGAGCGGCGCAGACCTAGTCCGCTGCCGGGGCGTGAGCCGCAGCTACGGCAGTATGGTCGCCGTGCGGTCCGTCGACTGCGCGGTGCGGCCCGACACCCGGGTCGCGCTGACCGGCCGGTCCGGTTCGGGCAAGTCCACCCTGCTGCACCTGCTGGCGGGCCTGGACCAACCCACCGCCGGTGAACTGTGCTGGCCGGGACTGGACGGCTGCCCGGCCGGGCGGCCCGGTGTGGTCGGCTTCGTGTTCCAGGGCCCCAGCCTGCTCGCGCCGCTGGACGCGGCCGAAAACGTCGCGCTGCCGCTCGTGCTCGCGGGCCGCAGCCCGGCCGACGCGCAGTCGCGGGCCCGCGACGCGCTGGATCGTGCCGGCGTTGCCGAGCTGGCCGGAAAGCTGCCCGAGGAGTTGTCCGGTGGGCAGGCGCAGCGGGTGGCGGTGGCGCGGGTCCTCGCCAGCCAACCCCGGCTCATCCTGGCCGACGAGCCCACCGGCCAGCTCGACGCGGCGCACCGGGACGAGGTGGTGACGCTGCTGGTCGAGGCCGCGGACGCGCTGGGCGCCGGGCTGGTCGTGGCCACCCACGACGCGCGGGTGGCCGACCGGCTGCCCGCGCGTTGGACCATGCAGGACGGGCGGCTCCGGGAGGCACCGGCGTGCTGACGGCCAGCTGGATCACCGGCCTGCTCCGCCACCGCACCGGCCGGCTGGCCGCCGCCGCGGGCGCCATCGCCATCGCCGTCGCGCTGCTGGCATCGCTGGGCGTCTTCCTGGCGGCGGCCAAGGCCACCATGACCGCGCGCGCCATCCAGCGCGTCGCCGTGGACTGGCAGGTCGAGGCCCAGCCAGGCGCCGACCCCGCGGCGGTGCAGGCGGCGGTGCGCGCCGATCCCCACGTCACCACGGCCCTGCCCATCGGGTACGCGACGAGTGCGGGCCTCGCCTCGGTCCGCGACGGCAGCACCATGACCACCGCAGCGGCTCAGGTACTGGGGCTGCCCGACACGTACACCAGCACCTTTCCCGGTGAGGTACGCGTGCTGGCCGGCGCCGGGCAGGGGGTGCTGCTCGCCCAGCAGACCGCCGCCAACCTGCACGCGGCCCCGGGTACCCAGGTCACCATCCACCGCGCTGGCCTGCCCGACGCCACCGTCACCGTCGACGGCGTCGTCGACCTGCCCGACGGCGACTCGCTGTTCCAGAAGGTGGGCGCACCCGCCGGCGCCCAGCCGCAGGCGGTGCCCGACAACATCCTGCTGATGCCGGCCGCGCAGTGGCACACGCTGTTCGACCCGCTCGCCGCGCAGCGGCCCGACCTGGTGCACATCCAGGTGCACGCCCGGATCCGCCACGACCTACCACCGGACCCGGCCGCCGCGTACACCCGGGTGGCGGCCAGCGCCCGCCGGCTTGAGGTGACCCTCGCCGGTACCGGGCTGGTCGGGGACAACCTGGGCGCGGTGCTCTCCTCGGCGCGCTCGGACGCCCGGTACGCCGACGTGCTTTTCCTGTTTCTCGGCCTGCCCGGCGCGGTGGTGGCGGCCCTGCTCACCGCGGCCGTGACCGCCTCCGGCGCGATCCGCCGCCGCCGGGAGCAGGCGTTGC
>DATEJJ010000407.1:0-2867 GCA_035278125.1 Rugosimonospora sp. | reverse complement strand
GGGCGCGGTACGCGCAGACCGCGGAGTTCGATCCGGCGTCGTTCATCGAGGCCGACTGGGCCGCGCTGGCCGGGATCTGGGCGCCGCTGGGCCAGGACGCGTACGCCGCCGGGCAGGCGGGGAAGGACGGCGAGATCGACGACGACGTGGCCTACGCCGCGCCTTGGGGGTTCGAGCTGGCGTCGGTGGCCGCGCCCGTGCTGCTGGCCCACGGCGGCGCGGACCGGGTGGTACCACCGGCGCACGCGGACTGGATGCTGCGCCGGTTGCCGCACGCCGAACTCTGGCTGCGGCCGCGCGACGGTCACGTGTCCATCCTCGACGTGTGCCCGCTCGCGATGGACTGGCTTTTGTTCCACTGTGGACTGTCCAGCCAGCACAGTTAATTTTGAGGATACGCGAAAGAGCCGCCGGGCCGCCAGACGCGATCTTCGCCCTGTTGTCCGAGGCGGGTTCGTGTTTTCATTGCGGTAAGGCCGCGGATGCGGGGGACCGTGGGAATCCAGGTCTGTCCGCGTGGAGGCGCGCATGTCCGCGACTACTGGAACCCTACCGACCACCACCACCATTGGACACCTCAAGCGCTCAGTGGGCTTTTGGGGTTTGATGTTTGTGTCTCTCGGTTCGATCATCGGATCGGGATGGCTGCTCGGCGCGCTGAACGCGGTCACCGTGGCCGGTCCGGCGTCGCTCATCTCCTGGGTACTGGCCGCCGTCATGCTGACCGTGCTGGCCCTCATCCACGCGGAGCTGGGCGCGGCGTACCCGGTTGCCGGTGGTACCGCGCGGTTCCCGTACTTCGCGTTCGGCACGCTGGCCGGTTTCACCGCCGGCTGGGCCGCGTGGCTGCAGGCGGTCACCATCGCGCCCATCGAGGTGGAGGCGAGCATCTCGTACCTGGACAGTACGGCCTGGGCCAGGAAACACTTCGAGCTGCTGCACACCAACGGCACGCTCAACCCGCGGGGCCTGGTGGTGGCCAGCCTGGCGATGCTGCTGTTCACCATCGTGAATATGATGGGCGCCAAGCTGCTGTCCGACAGCAACAGCGCGATGGTGGTGTGGAAGACGCTGGTACCCGCGCTCACCGTCGTCGTGCTCATCGTGCTCACCTTCCACGCGTCCAATTTCACCGCGGGTGGCGGGTTCGCCCCGTTCGGCGCGCACGGCGTCTTCGCCGCGCTGCCCGCCGGCGTGGTGTTCGCGTTGCAGGGCTTCGAGCAGGCGGTGCAGATGGCCGGCGAGGCCCGCGATCCGCGGCGCGACCTGTCCCGCGCCATCATCACCGCGATGATGATCGGTGCCGCGCTCTACATCCTGCTGGAGGTCTGCTTCGTCGGCGCGCTGAACCCGGCGAACCTGCTGCACGGCTGGTCAGCGCCGATCGGCAAGGGTGACTACGGGCCCTACTACACGCTGGCCCTGGGCGTGGGTGCCGGCTGGCTGGCCACCATCCTGCTCATCGACGCGGTCATCTCGCCGGCCGGTACCGGGCTGGTGTATGTGGGTACCAGCGCGCGGCTGTCGTACGCGCTGGGCGAGGAGGAGGTGCTGCCGGACTGGCTCACCCGGGTGAACCGGCGCGGCGTACCGGTCTTCTCCATCCTGCTGGCGTTCGTCATCGGGCTGCTCGCGTTCCTGCCGTTCCCCAGCTGGAACTCGCTCGTCAACCTGGTCACCGGGGCCACCGCCATCATGTACGCGTTCGCCCCCGTGTCGCTGGCCGCGCTGCAGAAGCGGGACGGGGACCGGCCGCGGCCGTACCGGATGCCGTGGCCGCACGTGCTCAACCCGGCCGGCTTCGTGTCCGCGAACCTGATCATCTACTGGGGTGGCTTCGAGGCGATGTGGAAGCTGCTCACCGGCATCTTCGTGGGCCGGGTGCTGTTCGAGATCGCGCTGCGCCGCCGCGACGACGTGCGCCGGGCGGACATCGACTGGCGGGCCGCCTCGTGGATCTGGCCGTGGCTGATCGGGCTGACCATCATCGGGCTGATCGGCCGGTACGGCAAGGGCGCGCAGAACCTGCTGCCGCAGTGGGTGGACCTGGCCGTGGTTGTCGCGTTCAGCGTCGTCATCTTCTACTACGCGGTCAGCGTGGCGATGGAGTCGGCCACCATCAAGGCCACCGTGGAGTCGGAGAAGGCGCAGCTGGAGGCGGCGCCGGTGCTCAACGTGCCGGGCTGACCCGGGTACCCTCGGGACGTGACGGAGGACCATTTCCTGGTACATCCCATCGGTGTCGTGGAATCGTCCCTTGTGGACTGTGACGCCGCGCCCCGGCAGGGGGACGAGGGCGCGCCCGACGCGTGGCTGGTGTTCCGGCCGGAGGTGCGGGCGGGACTGCGGGACCTGCGCCCCGGTGCGGAGGTGCTGCTGCTGACCTGGCTGCACCAGGCGCGCCGGGACGTGCTGGTGGTGCACCCGCGCGGGGACCGGGCGCGCCCGGAGACCGGCGTGTTCAGCACCCGCTCGCCGGACCGGCCCAACCCGATCGGGCTGCACCGGGTCGCGGTGCTGGAAGTGGCCGGGGACCGGGTGCGGGTACGGGGTCTGGAGGCGGTACACGGGACGCCGGTACTCGACGTCAAGCCGGTGCTGGGCCCGGCAGCCGAGCGCTGAGCGCGTTGATCTGGCGGACCAGCGCGTCCACCAGGTGGCCGTAGCTCTCGTCCAGGTCCTCGGGCAGGCCGAAGGCGCCGGCCGCCTGCAACGAGGCGAACCCGTGCGCGGTGGCCCGGATGCAGCGGGCCGCGTGTACCGCCGCCGCGCCGTGCAGCCCGTACCCGCGCAGCACGGCGAGGACCACCTCCAGCAGGTCGTCGGCGGCCCGCGCCAGCGCCGGGTCGGCCGTCGGGGCCTGCGGG
>DATEJJ010000406.1:0-3854 GCA_035278125.1 Rugosimonospora sp. | reverse complement strand
CCCTGGATGTCGACGAGGCGGCGACCCTGCTGGGCGCCCGCGGCGGCGCGCTGGACGAGCTGCTGGCGGCGGCCGGTGCGGTACGGGACGCGGGGCTGGTGCGCGCCGGCCGGCCGGGCGTGGTGACGTACTCGAAGAAGGTCTTCATCCCGCTCACCCGGCTGTGCCGTGACCGGTGTCACTACTGCACGTTCGCGACCGTGCCGCACCGGCTGCCCGCGCCGTTCCTGGACCGCGACGAGGTGCTGGCCATCGCCCGCGCCGGTGCGGCGCTCGGCTGCAAGGAGGCGCTGTTCACCCTCGGCGACCGGCCCGAGGACCGGTGGCCGGTGGCGCGGGAGTGGCTGTCCGAGCGCGGGTACGAGTCCACTGTGGACTACCTGCGCGCGGTGGCCGTCGCGGTGCTGGAGGAGACCGGGCTGCTGCCGCACCTCAACCCCGGCGTGCTGACCTGGGCCGACCTGCAACGGCTCAAGCCGGTCGCGCCGAGCATGGGCATGATGCTGGAGACCACCGCCACCCGGCTGTGGAGCGACCCGAAGGGCGCGCACTACGGCTCCCCGGACAAGGAGCCGGCGGTACGGCTGCGGGTGCTGGAGGACGCCGGGCGGGTCGGCGTACCGTTCACCACCGGCATCCTCATCGGCATCGGCGAGACGCCGCCGGAGCGCGCCGAGTCGCTGTTCGCGATCCGCCGGGTGGCCCGCGAGTACGGGCACATCCAGGAAGTGATCGTGCAGAACTTCCGCGCCAAGCCCGACACCGCGATGCGCGGCATGCCCGACGCGGAGCTGAACGACCTGGCGGCCACGATCGCGGTGGCCCGGCTGGTGCTCGGGCCGGCCGCGCGCATCCAGGCGCCGCCCAACCTGATCGACGGCGAGTACGCGCTGCTGCTGCGCGCCGGCATCGACGACTGGGGCGGCGTGTCCCCGCTGACCCCGGACCACGTGAACCCGGAGCGCCCCTGGCCGCAGCTCGACGAGCTGGCACGGCGTACCGCCGAGGCCGGGTTCGAGCTGCGCGAGCGGCTGACGATCTACCCGGAGTACGCCCGTCGCGGCGTACCCTGGCTGGACCCGCGCCTGGTCGAGCATGTCGGCGCGCTGCTCGACCCGTCCACCGGCCTGGCGGTACCCGAGGCCGTGCCGGTCGGCCGGCCCTGGCAGGAGCCCGACGATGCCCCCGGCGGCCGGATCAATCTCCACGCCGACATCGACACCACCGGCCGCTCGTCCGACCGCCGCTCCGACTTCGACAGCGTCTACGGCGACTGGTCCCTGGTCGCCGCCCGTACCGCCCCCCAGGCTCTGCGCGACTCCGGCGACGTCGCGGCGGCGCTGCGGCTCGCGGCGAGCCGGCCGGGGGAGCTGCTGGAGGCGCGGCACGAGGGGGCGGCGCTGGCGTTGCTGGAGGCGGACGGCGAGGCGCTGGACGAACTCGCCCGGATCGCGGACGGCCTGCGGCGCGAGGCGGTGGGCGAGGACGTCACGTACGTCGTCAACCGGAACATCAACTTCACCAACGTCTGCTATGTGGGCTGCCGGTTCTGCGCGTTCGCCCAGCGGGAGCGGGACGCCGACGCGTACCGGTTGTCCACCGAGCAGGTCGCCGACCGCGCCGAGGAGGCCGCTCGCGCCGGTGCGACCGAGGTGTGCATGCAGGGCGGCATCGACCCCAAGCTGCCCGTCACGGCGTACCTGGACCTGGTGCGCGCGGTCAAGGCGCGGGTACCCGGCATGCACGTGCACGCCTTCTCGCCCATGGAGATCGTGACCGCCGCCGCCAAGGCCGGGGTGCCGGTACGCGACTGGCTGGTGCAGCTGCGCGAGGCGGGGCTCGACACCATCCCCGGTACCGCCGCGGAGATCCTGGACGACGAGGTGCGGTGGGTGCTCACCAAGGGCAAACTGCCCGCCGCCACCTGGATCGACGTGATCACGACCGCGCACGAGCTGGGCATCCGGTCCAGTGCCACCATGATGTACGGGCACGTGGACAACCCGCGGCACTGGCTCGGGCACTTCCGGGTACTCGCCGGGATCCAGGACCGTACCGGCGGCTTCACCGAGTTCGTCGCGCTGCCCTTCATCCACCTCAACGCGCCGATCTACCTCGCCGGCATCGCCCGTGCCGGTGCCAGCTGGCGGGAGAGCCGCGCGGTACACGCGATGGCGCGGATCCTGCTGCACGGGCGGATCGACAACATCCAGTGTTCGTGGGTCAAGCTGGGCGACGAGGGTACCGTCGCCATGCTGCGCGGCGGTGCGAACGACCTGGGCGGCACGCTGATGGAGGAGACGATCTCCCGGATGGCCGGCTCCGAGCACGGCTCAGCCCGTACCGTCGAGCAGTTGCGGGCCATCGCGGCCGCGGCCGGAAGGCCCGCGCGGCAGCGCACCACCACCTACGCCACGGCCTGAAAGCCGGCCGCAGGCCGCTCCACCCGTGAGGATCAGCCGCCGGTGGGGCGTTACCTCCCGGCGCCCTGAATCGATAGGGGAAGCGGCGGTAGCGGGAGGTAACCGCCGCCCGGGTGTCCTTACCACGTTTCTCAAGATCATGTGGTTACACCTACGAACGGCCCTATTTATCAGGTTCCGCTTGACGGTGCACGCATCACACGCGTGTAATTTCATTGGGGTTGTTCAGAGCGGAGGTACCAAATCGCCACCGTTCGGACTTAACGAAACGCTGGGGGGTTGCGCCGGCCCGCTGGGACGGCGTCAGTGAAGGAGGCACGTTGATGGACGGCCGGCTTGAAGTAGCCGACCTGCTTGGTAACGCTCCGGAATGGCAGGAGCGCGCGTTGTGCTCCCAGACCGACCCGGAAGCCTTCTTTCCGGAGAAGGGGGGCTCCACTCGCGAGGCCAAGCGGATCTGCACCCGGTGCGAGGTGAGGGCCGAGTGCCTGGAGTACGCATTGGGACACGACGAGCGATTCGGCATCTGGGGTGGGTTGTCGGAGCGCGAGCGGCGCAAGCTCAAGCGGCGCGCCGCCTGACCGAGAACGAGCGAAGCGACGTTGGAGGGCAGGCTCGGTGATGCCGCTCAGGGATCTAGGTCAGCTCCTCGGGGTCTACGCCCAGGAGGTTCGCGACCTGCTCGATGATCACGTCGTGGACGAGGTCGGCGAGGTCGTCGCGGTCCAGCGCGCGGAACTCGAGCGGGCGCCGGTACAGGACGATCCGGGGCGGTACGTTGTGCCGCCCCGGGCCGCCCGGCAGCAGCCGGGCGAGCGGCACCTCGCCGTCCTCCAGCACGTCGGAGTCGTACACGTTGAGATCCGGTGGCACGTCCTCCACCGCGAACTCGACGCCGGACAGCTCCTTCGCGAACCGGCGCTCCAGCGCCTCGACCGTGTCCAGCACGAGATCGTCGAAGATCTCCGCCTTGGTACGCGACAGCGGGACGTTGGCCGGCACCAGCCGGCCGCGGAGACCCCGACCGTGCCGGTCCCGGCGCGGGCGCCGGCCCGGGCCGCCGAAGCGGCGTCGCGGCGGTGGGCTGGTCATCGGATCCTCACCCCGCCAATGTAGCCCTGCCACGCTCCCGGCACGCCGGTGGCCTTGATGATCAACAGTACGGCGTGTCGCGCCCTGAACCCGTCTCGCAGCCGGCCGGGAGCGGTACCGTGCCGCAGTGAGGTCACCACGGCGTTGTTCCCGCAACGGCTGCCCCAAGTCGGCCGTCGCGACGCTGACCTATGTCTATGCCGATTCGACGGCCGTTGTCGGGCCGCTCGCGGCGTTCGCCGAGCCGCACACGTACGACCTGTGCGAGCAGCACGCCCGGAGCCTGACCGCGCCGCGGGGCTGGGACCTGGTCCGCCACGACGGCGAGTTCGAACCCCC
>DATEJJ010000405.1:0-3656 GCA_035278125.1 Rugosimonospora sp. | reverse complement strand
CTCCACCCCGCTGTGCCCTGCCACCCACCGCGCCACCGCCGGCCACACGTCACCTCGCAGCTCCGCCCCGACCAGCGCGCCCAGCAGCCCCGGATCATCCGGCCGGACGCACGACAGCGCGGCCCAGCCGTCCGCCGTCCGTAGCAGCCGGCACCCCCCGCCCACCGAAACCCGGCCGGCCCGCGACCGGCCCGAGAACGCCGCCCGCTCCGCGAGCAGCGCCGCGCCGTCCACCCGTACCCCCGAAACCGCCGCCAGCCACGACGCGGCCCGGTTCGCCAGGGTGGCCGCGTTGCCGGGTGGCACGAGCGGCGGCCCGCCTGAGTGGCCGGTCAGCGCGACCACGCCGCTGCGCGCCCAGTCCGCTGCCGCATCCTCTCGCACGGCGGCGATGTTACGCGCCGCGGCCTGGCGGTTTACCGTTACGCGATGCTGCTGTCCCTGTCCGAGCTGGCCGGTGGGCGGGCCGCCGCGCCGCTGCTGGACGGCGCGGGCCAGGTCGTCGATCCGCTGCTCGCCGTGGACCTGGACGCGGCGCCGGATCCGGGGCTGCTGCGGGCCGCGTGCGAGGCTGCCGGGGCGTCCGACCGCATCCTCGTCGGGGTGCGTACCGGCGAGCCGCCGGGGGAGCCCTGGCACGAGCTGCTCGCCGCGCTGGACGTGACGCTGGCGCGTGCGCCGCTGGAGACCTGCGTCGCCGGTGCCGGCGTGGATCAGCTGACGGCCGCGGCGAACGCCAATCCGCAGGCCGCGCTGGCGCTCGCGCAGGTGCTGTACGCGGGCCGAGGGCTGGGGGTACGGGCGGCCCTCGACGTGGAGTCGTTCGCGTACTCGACGCTGCTGGGCGGCGCGGAGTTCGGGCGCTGGCTGGCGGCGCGGGGTCCCCGGCCGCTCCCGCCGGCCGCGACGGTACCCCCGGTGCTGGTCGAGCGCGCCGCCGACCGGCTGGGTATCACGCTGAACCGGCCGGAGCGGCGCAACGCGTACGGGCGCGAGCTGCGGGACGGGCTGGTCGACGCGCTGCGGGTGGCCGTGCTGGATCCGACCGTGGCGGCGGTCACGCTCAGCGGGGCCGGGCCGGCGTTCTGCTCCGGCGGGGACCTGGACGAGTTCGGTACCGCCCCGGACACCGCCACCGCGCACTTCGTGCGTACCCGCGGGGGCGCGGGGGAGCTGCTGCACCGGGTCGCGGACCGTACCGAGGTGCGGCTGCACGGTCCCTGCGTGGGTGCGGGCATCGAGCTGGCCGCGTTCGCGGGGCGGGTGGTGGCCCGGCCGGACGCCCGGTTCCGGCTGCCCGAGGTGGGCATGGGGCTGATCCCGGGCGCGGGCGGCACGGTGAGCATCCCGCGCCGGATCGGCCGCTGGCGCGCGCTCTACCTGGCGCTGTCCGGCACCTGGCTGGACGCGGCGACGGCGGCGCGGTGGGGGCTGGTCGACGCCGTTGAGCGGGATGGGGAGTGACATTCTCATTTTCTGCAAGTAGCGTATCCAACAATGAACACCTCCTCCGGCATCCCGCTGCAGCCGGTCTATGGACCGGGTGACCGGGCTGCCGAGCCACCGCCGCCGGGCAGCTTCCCGTTCACGCGCGGCAACTACGCGACCGGGTACCGGGGGCGGCTGTGGACGCTGCGCCAGTACTCGGGGTTCGGCACCGCCGAGGAGTCCAACCGGCGCTACCGGTACCTGCTGGAGCAGGGCGGGACGGGGCTGTCCGTGGCGCTGGACCTGCCCACGCAGTGCGGGTACGACTCGGATGATCCGGAGGTGGCCGACGAGGTCGGGCGGGTCGGGGTCGCGGTGGACACGCTCGCCGACGCGGAGATCCTGTTCCGGGACATCCCGCTGGACCGGATCAGCACCAGCTTCACCATCAACGGCACGGCCGCGATCCTGCTCGCGTTCTACGTGGCCGCGGCCGAGAAGGCGGGGGTACCGCGGGCCGCGCTCACCGGCACGATCCAGAACGACATCCTCAAGGAGTACGCGTCCCGGGGTACCTGGATCTGGCCGCCCGAGCCGTCGCTGCGCCTGATCGCCGACACGGTCGAGTTCTGCGCGGCGGAGGTACCCCGGTTCAACGCGATCTCGGTGGCCGGCGCGCACTTCCGGGACGCCGGGGCCAACGCGGTGCAGGAGATGGCGTTCACGCTCGCCGACGGGGTGACGTACTGCGATACCGTGCTGGCCCGCGGCCGGATGACGATCGAGCAGTTCGCCCCGCAGGTCTCGTTCTTCTTCTACACGCACGGCGACTTCTTCGAGGAGATCGCCAAGTACCGGGCCGGCCGCCGGCGCTGGGCCACGATCGTCCGCGAGCGCTACGGCGCCACCTCGGACAAGGCGTGCATGTTCCGCTTCGGCTGCGTGGCCGGCGGCGCCTCGCTGTACGCGCCGCAGGCCCAGAACAACATCGTGCGGATCGCGTACGAGGCGCTGGCCGCCGTGCTGGGCGGGGTGCAGTCGATGTTCACCGCGGCCTGGGACGAGCCGTTCGCGCTGCCCAGCGAGGAGTCGGCCACGCTGGCGCTGCGTACCCAGCAGATCCTCGCGTACGAGACGGGGGTGGCCCGGGTGGCCGACCCGCTCGGCGGCTCCTACTTCGTGGAGGCGCTCACCGATGAGACCGAGGCCCGGATCGTCGAGGTGATGGCCGACCTGGAGCGCCACGGCGGCATGGTGCGCGCGATCGAGGACGGGTACCTCCAGGGCCTCATCGCCGACGAGGCGTACCGGCTGCACCAGGACATCGAGGCGGGTACCCGTACCGTGGTCGGGGTCAACCGCTTCACCGCGGACGAGCCGCCACCCGACATCGCCACCTACGAGCTGGACGCGGAAGGACGCGACCTGCAGCTCAAACGGCTGGCGCGGGTGAAGGCGGAGCGGGACGGGGCGGCGGTACACGCCCGGCTGGCCGCGCTGTCCCGCGCCGCCGAGGGTACCGGCAACCTGATGGGCCCGCTGGTCGACTGCGCCACCGCGTACTGCACGGTGGGCGAGATGGTCGCCGCGCTCAGGGCGGTCTGGGGCGAGTTCCGCCAGCCGGTGGTCTTCTGATGGCGGAGCTGGCCGGTCCCCCTCCGACAGCCTGCGTGAGACGCCGGATCCTGGTCGCCAAGCCGGGGCTGGACGGGCACGACCGGGGCGCGAAGATCGTGTCCCGGGCCCTGCGCGACGCCGGCTTCGAGGTCATCTTCACCGGCATCCGGCAGCGCGTGGACGCCATCGTGGCGACCGCCGTGCAGGAGGACGTGGACGTGGTGGGGCTGTCCATCCTCTCCGGCGCGCACCTGCCGCTGACCACCCGTACCGTCGAAGGGTTGCGGGCGGCCGGGGCGGCGGACATCGCCGTCGTGGTCGGCGGCACCATCCCGCTCGCCGACATCCCGCGCCTGCGCGCCGCGGGCGCCGCGGCGGTCTTCCCCACCGGAACCCCCCTCGACGCCGTCGTGGCCGAGGTGCGCGCGCTGGCTGCGAAGGGATGAGGCGTGAAGATCGGTGTGATGGTCGGGCCGGAGCGGGGCGACACCGCCCGCAAGCTCCCCCGGATGGTGCGGGACGCGCGGTGGGCGGAGAGCGCCGGGCTGGCCACGGTGTGGGTGCCGCAGCTGCCGACGGATCTCGACGCGCTGGTCGCGGTCGCGCTGCTC
>DATEJJ010000404.1:0-17091 GCA_035278125.1 Rugosimonospora sp. | reverse complement strand
GGTCGACTACCGGGTGGCCGATCTGGGCTCCCGCGCCGAGGTCGCCCGCCTGGCCGCGGCCGCGGCGCCGCCGGACATCCTGGTCAACGCGGCCGGCGTCAACCCGCGCCCGCCGCTGGCCGAACTCACCCCGGAGCAGTGGGATTTGACGATGGCCGTCAACCTGGACGCGCCGTTCCTGCTCGGCCAGGCGTTCGGCCCGGCCATGGCGGGCCGGGGTTGGGGGCGCATCATCAACGTGGCCTCGCAACAGGCCGTGCGGGCATTCGGCAACAGCGGCGGGTACGGGGTGAGCAAGGCCGGCGTCACCGGGCTGACCCGCTCGCAGGCCGAGGCGTGGTCGCCTTCGGGCGTGTGCTGCAACGCGGTCTCCCCCGGCTTCGTCCAGACCCCGCTGACCCGCGAGGTGTACGCCGACCCGGCGCGCGTGGCCGCACTGGCGCAGCGCACCATGGTCGGGCGCAACGGTCTCGCGGACGACTTCGCCGGCGTGGCGGTGTTCCTGGCCAGCGACGCGAGCGCGTACCTGACCGGGCAGACCATCTTCGTGGACGGCGGCTTCTCGGTTCACTGATCCTCGCGGATCACCGCGTACCCGCCGGGCGCCAGCCGGAGCGTGCCGGCCACCCGCGCGCCGCTGACCAGATCGTGGCCGGTCGCCGGCAGCTCGACCGCGCCGTCCGTGTGGTTGATGGCGAAGAGCCAGCCGCATGCGTCACCCGACCGCCGCACCACCTCCACGCCCGGCGGCGCGCCCGGTACCACCGGTGCCACGTCCACAGTGGACAGCACGGTACCCAGGAACCGGGCCAGGCCCGCCTCGCTCAGCCGGGTCGACACGTACCACCCGGCGCCCTCGCCGTACCGGTGCCGGGTCACCGCCGGCTGCCCGTCCAGTTCGCCGCCCGCGTACGCCGCCTCCACCGCGGCACCTTCCAGGCGTACCAGCTCGCTCCACTGGGTGCCGGTGTCCCCTGTGGACAGCCGTACCGTCACCTCCGGCGGCAGCGGCTGGAACTCCTCCACCCGTACCCCGAGCACCGCGCGCAGCGCGCCCGGGTACCCGCCCGGCCAGACCTGGTGCTCCGCGTCCACGATCCCGCTGGCGTACCAGGCGGCGAGCGTACCGCCGCCCGCCACGTACCCGCGGATCGAGGCGCGGGCCACGTCCGACACCAGGAACAGCGCGGGCGCCAGCACCAGCCGGTACCCGGACAGGTCCGCCTCCGGGTGGGCGAAGTCGCACGCGACCCCCGCGTCGTACAGCGCCGCGTGCACCGCGCGGACCGCCGCCAGGTAGTCCAGGTCGGGCGAGGGCAGCCCGGGGCCCTGCAGCGCCCACCAGCACTGCGGGTCCCACAGGATGGCGACGCCGGCCGCCACCCGCCCACCGTCCACCTCGGACAGCCGGGCGAGCACCCCGCCCAGCTCGACCACGCCGCGGAACACCCGGCTGTCCGGGCCGGCGTGCGGCACCATCGCCGAGTGGAACATCTCCGCACCGCCGCGCGAGCCGCGCCACTGGAAGAACATCGCGCCCAGCGAGCCCCGGGCCACGTGCGAGAGCGTCAGCCGGTGCAGCTCGGCCGGGCCCTTGGCGAGCATCCGGCCACCGGCGAAGACCAGGTTCGGGGCCTGCTCCATGAGCAGCCAGGGCCCGCCGCCGGCCCAGGACCGGGCCAGGTCGGCCGCGAACGCGGTCTGCCGCCGACCGTCCACACCGGACGCCGACGGGTAGCAGTCGATGGCCACCACGTCCACCTCGGCGGCCCACGCCCAGTTGTCCACCGGTACCCAGGCGCCGAACGCGAAGTTGGTGGTGACCGGTACCCCGGGGGCGTGCGCGCGCAGCACGTCGCGCTGTTCGGTGAAGCAGGACAGCAGCTCGTCCGAGGCGAACCGGCGGAAGTCCAGCGCCTGCGCCGGGTTGGGCAGGTACCGGGTGGC
The DNA here is from genome assembly GCA_035278125.1 of Rugosimonospora sp. Taxonomy (GTDB): domain Bacteria; phylum Actinomycetota; class Actinomycetes; order Mycobacteriales; family Micromonosporaceae; genus DATEJJ01. Next base: position 15,144 of record DATEJJ010000404.1, on the reverse strand, counting down.
CCGCGGCGGCTGTACCTGCGCCCACTCGGTGTACTCCTGGCTCCAGAACGCGGTGGTCCACGCCTCGTTGAGCCGCTCCAGGCTGCCGTAGCGGGCGCGCAGCCAGCGGCGGAACGCGGTGGCCGCCTGGTCGCAGTGGCAGGCGGTGCCGTACTCGTTGTGCACGTGCCACAGGGCCAGCCCCGGGTGCCCCGCGTACCGGCGGGCGAGCGCCTCCGCCAGCCGTACCGCGGCCCGCCGGTACGCCGGCGCGCTGGGGCAGTACGTGTCCCGGCTGCCGTGGCTGAGCCGTACCCCGTCCGCGGTGACCGGCAGCGCCTCCGGGTACGCCAGGCTGAACCAGGGCGGCGGGGACGCGGTCGGCGTGGCGAGCGCGGCGCGTACCCCGTGCTCGTACAGCAGGTCCAGGGCGCGGTCCAGCCAGTCGAACCGGTACTCGCCCTCGGCCGGCTCCAGCCGCGACCAGGCGAACACGCCCAGCGACACCAGGTTCACCCCGGCCTCCCGCATCAGCGCGGCGTCCTCCCGCCACACCTGCTCCGGCCACTGTTCGGGGCCGTAGTCCCCGCCGTAGAAAAGCACCCGCACACGGTACCGATTTGACGCGTTTTTGGTCAGTCGGAAAACTAATCCCATGATGTTCCGTCCGCCCCTGGTCCCGCCCGAGACGTCCGCCGCCGATCCGGTGCCGCTGCCGGCGCGGGCACCGGGCGAGGACGGGGCGTGCGTGGTGACCCGGGCCGAGGTGGCGTCGCTGGCCGGCGGCACAGTCCAGCTCCGCGCCCTGACCGGTACCGGCCTGGCGTTGACCGCCGAGATCAGCGTGGCGGGCGAGGGCGTGATCCGGGTGCGCCTGAGCCTGGACCCGGCCGCCCGGTCCCGCTCGGCCGGCCTGGTCACCCTGGTGCACCCGGCGTCCGATGTGGACGGGCGGGCGGTCACCGGCGAGGGTGGGGTGACGCTCTCGGCCGGCGCGCTGACCGTACGCATCGGGCTCGACCCGTGGCGGCTGCACTTCCTGGACCCGGACGGGCGTACCCTGCTCGCCACCTCCCCCGGCCACGTGGACATCAGCGGCCGGCGGCGGGACCTGCCGTTCGGGTGCTCCACAGTGGACGGCCGGGTGGTGGCGTACCACGAAAGCTTCGTCCTGGCCGCGGACGAGCACCTCGTCGGGCTGGGCGAGCGGTTCAGCGGGTTCGACAAGCGCGGCCAGCGCGCGGTGATGTGGAACTACGACGCGTTCGGCGCCGAGTCCGCCCGCGCGTACAAGAACGTGCCGTTCTACCTGTCCAGCCGCGGGTACGGCGTGCTCGTGGACAGCGGCGCGGCCACCGAGTTCGACCTGGGGCAGGACACGCACAGCTGCGCGCAGATCGTGGTACCCGACGACCTCATCGACTACTACGTGCTGGCCGGTCCGACGCCGGCGCAGGTGCTGGCCCGGTTCGGCCGGCTGACCGGCGCGCCCGAACTGCCCCCGAAGTGGGCGTTCGGCACCTGGCTCTCGTCGGGGTTCCGGCCGGACAGCCAGGCGGCGGTGCTGCGCCGCGCCCGCGAGATCCGGCAGCGCGGTATCCCCTGCGACGTGCTGCACCTGGACTGCTACTGGCAGGTGGCCGGGCACTGGTCGGACCTGCGCTGGGACGCCGAGCAGTTCCCCGACCCGGCCGGCATGCTGGACGCGCTGGCCACGCAGGGGTTCCGGGTGTGCCTGTGGATCAACCCGTACCTGAGCGAGCGCAGCCCGCTGTTCGGCGAGGCCGAGCGGGGCGGGTACCTGCTGCGCCGGCCGGGCGGCGGCACCTACCTGGTCGACGTGTGGGGCGGTTTCCAGCCCGCTGGCGGCGTGGTGGACTTCACCAACCCGGCGGCGACCGCGTGGTTCCAGGACCTGCTGCGCCCGCTGCTGGCGCAGGGCGCCGCGGTTTTCAAGACGGACTTCGGCGAGGGGGTACCGGCCGACGCGTGCTGCGCCGCCGGCGTGTCCGGCACCGACCTGCACAACGTGTACGCCCTGCTCTACAACGACGCGGTGGCGGCGGTGACCCGCGAGATCGCCGGGCACGGCGCGGTGTGGGCGCGGTCCAGCTTCCTCGGCGGCCAGCGGCACAGTGCACAGTGGAGCGGCGACAGCGACTGCGGGTACCCGGCGATGGCCAGCACCCTGCGCGCCGGCCTCTCGTACGGGCTGTCCGGGGTGCCGTTCTGGAGCCACGACGTGGGCGGCTTCTCCGGTACCCCGAGCCCGGACCTGTACGTGCGCTGGGCACAGTTCGGCGCGCTGTCCCCGCTGGTTCGCTTCCACGGCAACACGAGCCGGCTGCCGTGGGACTTCCCGCCCCGGGCCGAGCAGGCGACGATCGCCGCGCTGCGCCTGCGGTACCAGCTGATGCCCTACCTCTACAGCGCGGCGGTGGCCGCGGCCCGCAGCGGCCTGCCGGTGCTGCGCGCGCTGCCGGTGAACTTCCCCGAGGACCCGGCCGCCTGGCACGCGGACCTCGAATACCTGCTCGGGCCGGACCTGCTGGTCGCGCCGATGACCGACCCGGACGGCACCCGGCACGTGTACCTGCCCGCCGGGGACTGGATCGACTTCTGGACCGGCATGGTGCACCCGGGGGGCCGGTACCTGCGCGTCACCAAGCCGGTGGAGCAGGTGCCTCTGTTCGTGCGGTACGGCGCGCTGGTGCCGGTGACCGAGGTGCGCGAGACCGTGGGCGACGCGCCGTTCGCCGCGGTGAGCCTGGTCAGCTGGGGCGCGACCACCGCCGCCGCCACCATCCACGACGTGGACGGCGACACCGGGGTACGGGCCAGCCGGCAGGGCGACACGTTCGACGTGCGGGTCGAGGGCCCGGCCTCGATCCGGCGGCTGGCGTTCGCGGCGGTGGAGAGCGCGATCGCTCCCAGCAGCGTCACCATCAACGGCGAGCCCGCCGCGCTGACCGCCGCCGAGGGGCTCCTCGTGGCGGTGCTCAGCCCTTGATGGCGCCGAGCAGCATGCCCTTGATGAGGTGGCGGTGCACGAACGGGTACGCGAGCACGATCGGCATCAGGGTGAGCGTGACCACGGCCATCTGGATGGAGAGCGTGGCGATCTGCTGGTGCCCGGCGTACTGCCCGGTCTGCGTGACGCCGGTGCCGGGCATGGACGCGCCCTGCAGCGTGTACGTGTAGATGATGACCTGCAGCGGCCACTGGTCACTGCGCAGGTACAGCAGCGCGTTGAAGAAGGAGTTCCAGTACCCGACCGCGTAGAACAGAGTGATGACCGCGAGTACCGGCTTGGAGGTGGGTACCACCACCGACCACAGTGTCCGCCAGTGCCCGGCACCGTCCACTCTGGACGCGTCGATCAGCTCCTGCGCGGTGGACATGAAGAACGCCCGTAGCACCAGGATGTTGAACACGCTCACCGCACTGGGCAGGACCAGCGACCAGTAGTTGTTGTACCCGCGCAGCGCGGACACCACCAGGAAGGTGGGGATGATCCCGCCGCTGAAGAACATGGTGACCACAAAGGACAGCAGGATCGTCCGGTGCAGGAACGAACCCCGCCGGGACAGCCCGTACGCGCACAGCACCGAGACCACCATGGACAGTGCGGTACCCACCACCGTGACGCCCGCGCTGACCAGCAGCGAGTGCACGATCAGCTGGTTGGTGAAGATCTGGTGGTACGCCTCGAACGTGATGCCGTGCGGCCACAGCACCAGCCCACCCGCGATGTTGATGGACGCCTGGGTGGAGAGGCTGGTCAGTACGACCGAGTAGGTCGGGATGGTGAACACGGCGACCAGGACGACCAGGATCGCCCCCTTGGCCGCATTGGCCGCCGGGCCCGGCTTCTCCTCCCAGACCGGGCGCACCGGACCGAGGTTCGGCCGCACGGCCCGCTTCAACGTGGGTACGGTGACGGTCATCTCCGGTACAGCCCATCCTCTCCGAAGGCGTGCGCGAGCTTGTTCGCGGCCAGGATGAGAACCAGCGAGAGGATTCCCTTGAACAGACCGGCCGCCGCGCCGTAGCTGAAGTTGCTGTTCACCACGCCGTAGTAGTACGCGAAGGTGTCGAGTACCTCGGCGGCGTCGCGGCCCACCGCGTCCCGCTGCACGAGCATCTGCTCGAAGCCCACGGTCAGCGCGTTACCCAGCCGCAGCACCAGCATCAGCACGATGACGCCGCGCATGCCCGGCAGGGTGATGTGCCACATCCGGCGCCACCGGTTGGCGCCGTCGGCGGCGGCCGCCTCGTACAGGGCCGGGTCGATGGCGGCCAGCGCGGCCAGGAACACGATGATGCCCCAGCCGGCCTCCTTCCACACCGCCTGCGCGGTGACAAGGTACTTGAAAAACCCGGGGTTGGTCATGATGTTCAGCACGCCGATGTCGTGCTGGCGCAGGATCATGTTGAGGACGCCGGCCCCGCCCAGCATCTGCTGGAAGATGGTGACCACCAGCACCCAGGAGAAGAAGTGCGGCAGGTACACGATGGCCTGCACGGCGGCGCGCACCTTGCCGCTGAGGATGGAGTTCAGCAGCAGCGCCAGGGCGATCGGGACCGGGAAGTACAGCACCAGCTGCACCGCGCTGATCACCAGCGTGTTCCGGAACGCGGCCCAGAACAGCGGATCGCCGAACAGGTGGCGGAACTGCTCCAGCCCGACCCAGGGGCTGCTCAGGATCCCCACGTACAGGTCGTACGCCTGGAACGCGGTGACGTTGCCCAGGATCGGCACGTAGTTGAACACGACGATGAGCAGCAGCGCCGGCAGCGTCATCAGCAGCAGCGCCCTGTCCCGCCGCAACTGGTCGCGCAGGGACAGGCGCCGCCCGGACGCGACCTTCGCCACCGGTTTCGCGCGGGCCTCCCGCGCCCGGTCGGTACCGGACGCGGGAGTGGTGGGGATCTCGCGGATGGTCACTTGGTGCCGTCGCCGTACTTCGACCGGATGCCTTCGTAGAACGAGCGCAGCTGGTCGCCGCCGGCGCTGCGCCACGCCTTCACCGCGTCCTGGAACGCGGACACCGGCTTGCGGCCGAGCTTCACGTCGTCGATGGTGTCGGTCACCGGTTTGCCGATGGACGCGTACTGCGACGGCTCGGTGATGTTCATCGCGAAGAACATCGGCTTGTACGCGTACTTCACCGTGTCCGCCTGCCAGGCCGCGTAGCTCTGGGCCACGTCCACGTAGCCCTGCTGCACCGTGGTGACCGCGGGCGGGCTGACCAGGAACTGGTAGGTGGTGGCCACCTCCTTGTTGCCCTTCTCGGTGAGCACCGGGTTGCCCGCCTGCATGGTGTAGTCCGCGCCCTCGGCCCCGTAGTTGACGACCAGCCACTCCTTGCTGCCGTACGGCGCGGCGATGTAGTTGAGTGTCGCCAGCAACTCGTGGACCTGCTTGTCGCTCAGGCGCTTGTTGAGGTACGAGAACAGCCCGGCGCCCGGCTGCAACGGGATGCTGGGCGGCTTGTTCGCGTCCGAGGTGAGCAGCTTGAACGCCTGCCGCCGGTAGTCCGCGTTGGCGGCGGTACCGGACTTGGTGTCGCTGCCGTTCCACGCGCCGGTACCGCCGGACTGCATCAGTACCTTGCCGCTCCAGAACCGCTGGTCGGCGTTCTGGCTCCGGTTGGCCACCGCGTCCGGGTGCATGTACCCGGCCTTGACCAGCTTGGCGTGCCAGTTCAGCGCCTCGACCATCTCCTCGGCCTCGTACTTGAAGATGAGCTTGCCGTTCACGTCGGCCCACCGGTACGGGTAGTGGAACACCTGGTCGAAGTACGCGCCGTCGCCGCCCATCAACGCGTCGAAGGCCCACACGCCGGCCTTCGCGTCGGTCAGCTCCTTGCCCAGGTTGAAGAGGTCGTCGACGGTCTTGATACTGTCCGCGTTGATACCGTGCCTGTCGAAGATGTCCTTGCGGTAGAACGTGGCGCCCTCGAACGTCGCGGCCGACGGGTAGCAGGGCAGACCGTAGAGCTTGCCGTTCCACACGCCGGCGGCCCACGCGCTGGTCGGGATGTTCGCCAGGTTCGGGTACGCCTTCACCTTGTCCCCGGCGAGGTACGGGGTCAGGTCGGTGAAGAACCGGCCGACCGCCTCACCGAGGTTCAGCGTGAGGTTCAGCCAACCCGGGATCATCAGCAGGTCCGGCACCTTGTTGCCGGCGAACAGCGGCGGCAGCACCGTGTTGTAGTTGTTGCCGTCCGAGGGCTGCATGGTGATGGTGGTACCCAGTGCCTTGTTCACCGTGTCGTAGTAGGTGTTCCCGCTCGACGCCGGGATGGCTGCCCACAGTGGAGTGATGGCGGTGTAGCTGCCGCCCGCGCCCGGGGTACCGCTGACCGTGGTGACCGGGCTGTCCGGGTACTTGAGGAACAGCGGGTCGGACATGGCGCCGTTGCTGCCCTGCACGCTCGGCACGTCGGGCTTGACGGCGGTGTTCGCGAGGTAGGCCGGTACCGCCTGGGTGAGCTGGGTCTGCGAGGTGCTGCCGGTACCGGCACTCTTCCCGGTACCGCAGGCGGACAGGAGCGGGCCGGCGACCGCCGCGCCACCCACGGCGGCCGCGGCGGAGAGCAGGCCCCGCCGGGAGAGCGACCCGGGAGGGGGCGAGGATTCGCGTGACATGGCTGACGGTGTCCTTTCTAGAACGAGCCGTCGCGCACCGCGGTCCTCCCGGCGGAGGGGCCACGGTGCTACGGCGCGCCGCTGATGGGGTGCGTGGGAGAGGTGCTCATTCGCCGCCCGCGCGCGCCGCGGTTGGCGACGGTATCCGTTGCTGACGGCCGTCCCGGCCGCCGCATCGCCCTTCTACAAACAGTGTCGGTACCCTAGGATTTAGTTGGTCTGGTGACTAAACAAACTAACCGAACGCGACTCGCCCCACAAGAAGCCCGTGAGCGCAGCGGCCCGCCGCTCGGTCTGGACCGAGGAGCGAGGGAGCGAAGCGACCGAGCGACGAGGGAAGGCCGAGCACAAGGCGGGCCGCGAAGCGAACGAAGACCAGTACGGCATGATGGGGTCACTGAACGGAAGCGGGAATGTAATTGATCATGACGCGTACCGGCCGCGAGCCGGCGGACTTCGCCGATGTGCGCAGCACCAACCTGTCCGTGGTGCTGGGCTTCGTCCGGGCGAACGCGCCGTGCTCCCGCGCGGACATCGCCGCCTCCACCGGGCTCAACAAGGCGACCGTCTCCAGCCTCGTCGGTGAGCTGATCGAGCGGCGGCTGCTGCGCGAGACCGGGCTCACCGAGCGGCGCATCGGCCGGCCGGCCACCATGCTGATGATGGACGGCGCGCCGTACGCCGCCGTCGGGCTCGAAGTGAACACCGACCACCTGGCCGTGGTCGCCATCGACCTGTCCGGCGAACGGCTGCTGGCCTGGCGCCGCGCCTTCCCGGGGCGGTCGGGTTCGGCGAACAAGTCACTGGCCACGATCGCGGCGCTCGCCCGGCGGGCGCTGGCCCGGCTGCACGACGACGGGCGGCAGGTGCTCGGGTTCGCCGCCGGCGTGGCCGGGCTGGTCGACGGGGACGGCTCGGTACGCCTGGCGCCCAACCTCGGCTGGCGCGACGTACCGCTGCGGGACACGCTGGTGCACGCCCTGGGCGGGCCGGCGTACCCGGTGACCGTGGACAACGACGCCAACCTCGCGGCACAGGCCGAGTACCGGTACGGGCCGCACGCGGGTACCTCGCACCTGGTGCACCTCACCAGCGAGATCGGGGTGGGCGCCGGCATCGTGGTGGACGGGCGGCTGCTGCACGGCGGGCGCGGGTACGCGGGCGAGGTGGGCCACCTGCCCGTGGCGCCGGACGGACCGACCTGCACCTGCGGCCGGCGCGGCTGCCTGGAGGCGGTGGGCAGCGTGGCCGCCCTGCTGCGCCGGGTCAACGGCGCCGAGCCGATCGACGTGGAGCCCGAGGTGGCCGACCTGGTACGCCGGGCCCGCGCCCAGGAGCCGCCGGTACTCGCCGCGCTGCGCGACGCCGGGCACCACCTCGGGTACGGCGCCGCCCTGCTCGCCAACCTGGTCAACCCCGAGGTGGTCATCCTCGGCGGGTACTACGTGCCGCTCGCGCCCTGGCTGCTCCCGCCGGCGCAGGAGGAGCTGCGCGCGCGCAGCGTCGCCCCGGAGGCGGGCGGCTGCCAGCTGGTCGCCTCGGCCCTCGGCCAGGACGCCACCGCCACCGGCGGCGCCGCCTTCGTCCTCGACTCCGTCGAATCCGGCCCCCTCCCCCTCCCCGCCCTCACCTGACCCCAGCCCGCCGCGCTCCGAACCGCCGCCCGCGGGATCGACGGGGGTGGGTATTGACGGGGATGGCGGCCGGTGCGAGGCTGCTTCCGATCCAGTCGAAGCGCTTCGACCACCCGCGACCCTTGTCGAATCGCTTCGACACACCGTCCCAGGCACGCACGCAAGAGGTGATCGCGCAGATGAACACTGGCGCCGGTACCTTCCACGATGGTCACCTACCGCTCACCGACCGGGTGTCCGACCTGCTGCGCCGGCTCACCCTCGACGAGAAGGTGGCGCTGCTGCACCAGCACCAGGCGCCCGTCCCCCGGCTGGGCGTCGGACCGTTCCGCACCGGCACCGAGGTGCTGCACGGGCTGGCCTGGCTCGGCCCGGCGACCGTGTTCCCGCAGGCCCTCGGGCTGGCGAGCACCTGGAACCCGGAGCTGGTCACCCGGGTGGGCGCGGCCGTCGGGGACGAGGTGCGCGGCTTCCACCACAAGGACGCCAGCCGGGCCGGGCTCAACGTCTGGGCGCCCGTGGTCAACCTGCTGCGCGACCCGCGCTGGGGTCGCAACGAGGAGGGGTACGCCGAGGATCCGTTGCTGACCGGTGTGCTCGCGACCGCGTACGCGCACGGGCTGCGCGGCGACCACCCGAGATTTCTGAAAACAGCGCCCACGCTGAAGCACTTCCTCGCGTACAACAACGAGACGCGCCGGGACGTCACGTCGAGCAACCTGCCGCCCCGGGTGCTGCACGAGTACGAGCTGCCCGCCTTCCGCGCGCCGGTACAGGCCGGTGCCGCGGTCGCCGTGATGGCCTCGTACAACCTGGTCAACGGCCGGCCCGCGCACCTGTCCCCGCTCATCAACGGCGTGCTGCGCGGCTGGGCCGGGCACGACCTGCTGGTGGTCAGCGACGCGCAGGCACCGTCCAATGTGGCCAACCGGCAGCACTACTACCCGGACCACGTGGCCAGCCACGCGGCGCTGGTCCGGGCCGGCGTGGACAGCTTCACCGAGAACGACGACCGGTCCGGGCCGACGGTGGAGCGGCTGCGCGAGGCGCTGTCCCGCGGCCTGCTCCGGGAGTCCGATGTGGACACTGCGGTCCGGCACGCGCTCGCGATCCGGTTCCGGCTGGGCGAGTTCGACCCGGCCGAGGACAACCCGTACGCCGCGATCACCGAGGAGGTCATCAACTGCCCGGCGCACCAGGCACTCGCCGCCGACGCGGCGCGCCAGGCCATGGTGCTGCTCAAGAATGACGCGGGTACGCTCCCGCTGCCGTCGGGTACCCGGCGGATCGCGGTACTCGGGCCGCTCGCGGACACCCTGTACGAGGACTGGTACTCGGGCACCCTGCCGTACGCGCTGACCGCCCGGCGGGGCATCCAGGAGCGGGTGGACGAGCCGGGTGCGGTGCGGTTCGCCGAGGGCGTCGACCGGGTGGCGCTGCGCGTGGCGGACAGCAGCCGGGTGCTGGCCGGCCGGTTCGTCGCCGCGCCGGACACGCCGGAGGGCGGGGCGCTGCGCGCCGACGCGGACAGCCCGCACCCGGACACCTGGTTCGACGTGGCCGAGTGGGGGCGCGGCACGCTCACCCTGCGGGCGGTGGCCAACGGCCGGTACGTGACCGCCAGCGAGGAGCGGCCGGAGCTGGTGGACGAGGCCACCGCGCCCGGCGGCTGGGTGGTGCACGAAACCTTCGAGCTGCTCGACCGGGGCGGCACCGAGGTCGTGGTCCGGCACCTGGCCAGCCAGCGGTACGTCATCGTGGACCTGGACGGCACGCTGCGCGCCGTGGCGACGGACCTGGCCGAGGCGACCGGCTTCGCCGTCGAGCTGATCGCGGACGGGGTGGCCGAGGCGGCCGAGCTGGCCGCGGGCGCCGAGGTCGCGGTGGTCGTCGTCGGCAACCACCCGCTCATCAACGGCCGGGAAACGCAGGACCGGGTGGACCTGGCGCTGCCCGGCCCGCAGGAGCGGCTCATCCGGGCGGTACGCGCGGCCAACCCCAACACCGTGCTCGTGGTCACCAGCAGCTACCCGTACGCGATCGGCTGGGCCGACGAGCACGTACCCGCCATCCTCTGGTCCTCGCACGGCGGGCAGGAGTTCGGCCGCGCCCTGGCGGACGTGCTCTTCGGCGACCACGCGCCGGCCGGGCGGCTCACCCAGACCTGGTACCGCTCCGCCGCCGACCTGCCCGAGCTGCTCGACTACGACATCATCGGCGCCGACGCCACCTACCTGTACTACCGCGGCGCCCCGCTGTACCCGTTCGGGCACGGCCTGACCTACTCCACCGTCGAGTACGGGGACTTCGCCCTCTCCACCGGTACCGTCGACGCGGGCGGGACGGTCACGGTCAGCGTGGTGGTACGCAACACCGGCAACCGCACCACCGACGAGGTCGTCCAGCTCTACACCCGGCAGCACCGGTCCCGCACCAAGCAGCCGCTGCGCGCGCTGCGCGGGTTCCGCCGGGTGACCGTCCACCCGGGACAGAGCGTCACCGTCCAGTTCGGACTCGCCGCCGCCGACCTCGCCTTCTGGGACGTGACCCGGGACCGGTACGCGGTGGAGGCGGCCACGCACACGGTCATGGTCGGCCGGTCCAGTGTGGACATCCGGTGCTGCGGTCGGCTGGTCGTGGACGGCGAGCGGATACCGGTCCGGGACGTACACGCCCGGCCACTGTCCGCTGTGGACTACGACGGGTATGCGGGCGTGACGCTGGTGGACGCGGCACCGGACGGCGGGGACGCGGTCAGCGCCACCGAGGCGGGCGGCTGGATCGCCTTCGAGGGTGTCGACTTCGGCGCCGGTACGGCTGGCTGCCGGGCCAGTGTGTCCCGTACCGGCGCCGGACCCGCCGGGCTGACCCTGCGCCTGGACGACCCGCTCGCCGGCCCGGTCATCGGTACCGTCACCGCCTCCTGCGCCGACGGCCGGTACGCCTGGTCCGAGGCGGGTACCCCGCTCAGCGGCGCGGCCGGCGTGCGCGACCTGTACGCCGTCTTCGACGCGTCCGGAGTCAACCTGCGCACGCTGGTCTTCGAGGGCGCCTGATGGTACGCCAGCGCGACGGCATGATCACCATCTCCGATGTGGCTCGGCACGCGGGGGTGGCACCCAGCACGGTGTCCTATGTGCTCAGTGGCAAGCGGGCCATCTCGTCGACCACCCGGCAGCGGGTGCTGGCGAGCATCCGCACCCTCGGGTACCACCCGCACGCCGGTGCCCGGGCACTGGCCAGCAACCGGTCGAACGTGATCGCGCTGGTACTCCCGCTGCGCGCCGGCATGCACGTACCCGTACTCATGCAGTTCGCGGTCTCCGTGGTGACCACCGCCCGCCAGTTCGACCACGACGTGCTGCTGATGACGTCGGACGAGGGGCCGGACGGGCTGCGCCGGCTCGCCGCAAGCTCCCTTGTGGACGGTCTGATCCTGATGGACGTGGAGCTGCACGATCCCCGGGTACCGCTGCTGCGCACGCTGGAGCGGCCCAGCGTGCTGATCGGCTTCCCGGCCGAGCCCGCCGGACTGACCTGTGTGGACCTCGACTTCTACCGGGCCGGCCGGGCCTGTGTGGAGCACCTGGCCGGGCTCGGGCACCGGGAGCTGGCCCTGCTCGGCGCGCCGGCCGCGGTGTACGAGCGCGGCACCGGGTTCGCCCGCCGCACCATGGCCGGCTTCCTGGAGACCGCGCGGGGGCTGGGGCTGCGCGCCAAGGCGGGCCCGTGCGAGGAGGGTGCCACCGCGGTACAGCAGCGGGTCATCGAGCTGTTCGCGGAGAGCCCCGGCATCACCGGCCTGGTGGTGCACAACGAGGCGGTGGTGGAGCACCTGCTCGGCGCGCTGCGCATGCTGGGCCGGCGGGTACCGGCCGACGTGTCGGTGGTGGCGATCTGCCCGGACGGCGTGGCCGAGCGGGCCACCCCGGCGCTGACCTCGGTGCTGATCCCGGCCGAGGAGGTGGGTACCCAGGCGGTGCGGCTGCTCATGCGGAAACTGGACGACCAGCGGGTACCCGACTCCAGCCTGCTCCCGCCGCGACTGACCGTCCGGGCCAGTACCGGACCGGCGATTTAGCAGTCCGCCGCGCGGCGCAGGAAGATGGTGCGTTCCCGGTCGTTGCGGGTGAGCGCCGCCGCCCGCTCGAACTCCGCCCGCGCCTCCGCCCCGCGTCCCAGTTTGACCAGCAGGTCGCCCCGCACCGCGGGCAGCTGCGGGTAGCTGGCCAGTTCCCGCGCGCCCGCCACCGCGTCCAGCACCGCCAGTCCCGCGGCCGGCCCGGTGGCCATGCCCACCGCCACCGCCCGGTTCAGCTCCACGACCGGAGACGGCGCGACGTGCGCGAGTACGAGGTACAAGGCGGCGATCCGCACCCAGTCCGTGTCCCCGGCGGTGACGGCGCGGGCGTGGCAGGCCGCGATGGCCGCCTGGAGGGTGTACGGGCCGATCTCGTCACCGAGCGCCTCGGCCCGCTCCAGCGCGGCCAGCCCGCGCCGGATGAGCAGCCGGTCCCACCGCCGCCGGTCCTGCTCCAGCAGCAGCACCGGCTCGCCGTCCGGCCCGGTACGCGCCCGCACCCGGGACGCCTGGATCTCCAGCAGCGCGACCAGGCCGTGCACCTCCGCCTCGTCCGGCATCAGGCCGGCCAGCACCCGGCCCAGCCGCAGCGCCTCCTCGCACAGCTCCGGGCGCATCCAGTCGGCACCGCTGGTGGCCGCGAAGCCCTCGTTGAAGATGAGGTACACCACGCCCAGTACCGACGCCAGCCGGCCGGGCAGCTCGCCCCGGGCCGGGATCTCGAACGGCACGTAGTGCTGGGCGAGCGCGCGCCTGGCCCGCAGGATGCGCTGCGCCACCGTGGTCTCCGGCACCAGGAACGCCCGCGCGATGTCCTCGGTGGACAGCCCGCCGAGCAGCCGGAGCGTGAGCGCCACCCGGGAGTCCACGGTCAGCACCGGGTGGCAGGTCGTGAAGATCAACCGGAGCAGGTCGTCGCCGATGTGGTCGTCCAGTGCCGTGTCCAGGTCGGGCGCTGCCGCCTCCTGGCTGGTCAGCTCCCGGCCCAGTTCGGCGAGCTTGCGCTGGTACCGCTCGTGGCGGCGGAGCTGGTCGATGGCGCGGTGCTTCGCGGTACCCATCAGCCACGCCCCCGGGTTGTCCGGTACCCCGTCCCGCGGCCACTGCTCCAGCGCCGCGACCAGCGCGTCCTGCGCCAGCTCCTCGGCCAGCCCCACGTCCCGTACCAGCCGGGCCAGGCCGGCCACCAGCCGCGCCGACTCCATCCGCCACACCGCCTCCACCGCACGGCGGGTGGCGGGGTGCGGATCGGCAGCCGTCATGGCTACCGATCCAACCACCACCGCTCAGGTTGGTTGCCCGAAGTCCTCCGGGCCGAAGACCTTCAGCACGTCCGCGTCGCCCTCCCAGCCCGGCCAGAGGTCCCGGTGCAGCTTCAGGAACCGGGAGGCCCACTCCACCGCCTCCTCTTTGGACCGCACCTGGTACAGCGCGTAACTGATCATCTCCTTGGCCTCGGTGAACGGTCCGTCCGTGACGCTCAGTTCGCCGCCGGCCAGGCGGACCCGCGCGCCGGCCGCGCTGGGCGCCAGCCCGGCCGTGTCGAGCAGGGCGCCGGCCTTGGTGGCCTCGTCGCCGAGCTGCATGATCGCGTCCATCAGCTCCGGCGGCGGGGGCGTGGTGCTCTGCACGGCCTTGAGCAGGATCAGGTATCGCATGGCAGGTGTCCTCTCTAGTGAGTGCGGTACAGGTGCAGGGCCAGGGCGCACAGCCACGCCCAGGCCAGGATGACCGTTGCGGTGAACACCAGGTTGGCCCAGGTCTGGCCGGCGCCGGCGGCGACGCACAGGAAGCCGCCGAGAAACACCAGCCCGGTGGCTCGCGAGTACCGCGCCCAGCCCCGGCTGCCCTGCCGGGCGAACCGGCGGCCGGCCAGCAGGCACGCCGCGATCAGGCAGGCGAACCCCACGCCACCGCAGGCGAAGTGCAGCACGCCGTGCCAGGACACGGTCCCCGGACCGTCCGGGGTACCGGGCGGGAAGCCCAGCGACGGGTCCGGGCGGAACAGGCCGGCCAGCACCAGGCTCAGCCCGTACCCGCCGACCAGCCGGGCGACCCAGCCACCGGCCAGGGCGCGGTGCAGGCCGGCCGCGTACGCCAGCGTCATCAGCCCGGCGAGGATGAAGTTGGTCACCTGGATCCAGCCCAGATGCCCGACGGTGAGCAGGCTCCACGCGTGGCGCCGCGGGTCGAACCCGTCCCGGGTGGCCGCCTGCGCCACCGACACGAGGACGTACACCGGGCCGGCGAGCACGCCGTACCCGAGCAGGCTGCGGGTCACCCGGGTGGTCGGGTCGCAGGTGGCGACCGGTGCCGGCCCGGCCTGCCGGACGATGGACTGTGACATGGTTGTGCACTCCTCCGGTAGCACCGGCCGATCACCCAACTGACCGGCCCTCTACCAACGCCTCGAACGGGCGGGCGCGCGTACGACATCGGGGGTCAAGATTTTTATGACGGTCCTGATCTGGCGGCGGCCCGGGGCCGGCACCGGCGGTGGGCGCGGGCTACAGTCTTGATTGTTTGCCGACCGCGCCGGTCCGGGCGGCGCCGTGGATCGATGGAGGTTCGGTGTCCCCGACGCCGCTGCCCGACGAGTACACGCTGCGGGCCGCCCGCCGCGGGAGCCGTCCGGCGCGGGAGGCGGTCCTCGCCGGGTACCTCCCGTTGATCTACAACCTGGTGGCCCGGGCGCTGCCGGATCCGGCCTGGGTCGACGACGCCGTGGTCGAAGTGCTCGGCGCGCTGGTCACCGACCTGGACGAGCCGCGCGACGCGGCGGCGCGGCAGTCCTGG
>DATEJJ010000403.1:0-2959 GCA_035278125.1 Rugosimonospora sp. | reverse complement strand
CGGCCTGGCCGGGCTGCTCGCGCTGTTCGCCGAGCCGGCCCACGCGCATATCGTGGTGAACCACTGCGAGCCGCTGCCGTCACCGCGAGGTCGGCGATGAGAAGACTTATACGGCGTTTCGTGGTATTGGCCATCGGTCTCACGGGCCTGCTCGCGATCCTCGCCGAGCCGGCGTTCGCGGGCGTCAAGCCGAACCACTGCGAACCGCGGCCGTTGGAGGGAGGCCGGCGATGAGGACCCGGATCCGCCGTTTCGTCATGCTGGCCATCGGCCTAGCCGGGCTGCTCGCGCTGTTCGCCGAGCCCGCGTTCGCGGGTCGCTCGCCCAACCACTGCGAACCGCTGCGCTAGGCATGCGGTCCCTGCGCGCCGGGTGGGCGCTGCACCGCGCCAGGAACCGCGGCCAGCTGGCCCGGTACTGGATGGCCCGCGGTGACCTCGACGAGGCGGCGGTGCACGCCCGCCGGGCCCTGCGCCTGGTACGGGCGGGCCCGTCGCCGCCGCCGCACCTGGCCGCCGACCTGGCGATGCTGGTCGCCCGCGTCGAACGCGACCGGGACAACGCCGCCGCCAGCCAGGAAGCTCTCCTGTGGACGGTCGAGCGGTTGGAGGCGGCGCCGGCCGGTCACCGTCGAGACCAGATGCTGGGCGCCACCCTGGCCGAACTCGGCGACGCGCACCGCCGCGCCGGACGGTACCCGCAGGCAACCGCCGCGCTACGCCAGGCCCACCAGTTGCTGGCCGGCAACCCGGTGGCCGAGCCGATCCAACTCGCCGGAGTCGTGACCCAGCAGGGCATCCTCGCCAAGGAACTGGGCGAGTACCAGGACGCGGCGCGGTGCTACGCCCAGGTGGGCCGGATCCTCGCCACGGCCGGGGCACCGGCGGCCGCGGAGGCGACCCTGCAACACAACCTCGCCGGACTCGCCCACATCCAACACCAGTACCAGCGCGCCGAGACGCACGCGCGGCAGGCGGTCGCGCTGCGCCGGCGGGTACCACGCGTGTCCGACGTGGACATTGCCCTGGACCTCGCCGTGCTCGCCGCCGCGCTGGCCGGTCAGCAGCGCCACGACGAGGCGCGCGACCTGTTCGAGCAGGCCATGGCGGCGTGCCAGCAGGCCCGCCCGCCGCGCCGCTACGAGGTCGCGGTACACCTGCACAACCTCGCCGCGATCGACCAGGCGAGCGGGTTCCCGCACGAGGCCGAACGCCGGTACCGGCAGGCCCTGGCCCTCAAGGAGGAACTGCTCGGACCGCAGCACCCAGAGATCGGGCTGCTCGCCAACAACCTGGGTACGCTCCTGCACGACCAGGGCCGCGACGCCGCCGCCGCCGCGTGCTACGAACGCGCCCTGCGTCTGGTCACCCGCCACTACCCGCCCGACCACCCGGCCATCGCAGCCATCAGCGCCAACCTGACACGCGCCGCAGCAGCGGAGCGCGTACCTCAGCCGCCGTCGTAGTACCGCGCGGCGCCCGGGTGCAGCGGTACCGGAGCCGTCGTAGGCGCCGTATCCCGCTGGATCGAGTTCGCCGCCGGATGCACCGCCGCCAACTCCGACTGGTACGTGAAGAGCAGCCTGGTCAGCTGGTACACCAGGTCCACCGGCATCGACGCGGTCACCACGAGCAGGCTCGACTCGGCGATCGTGGGCACATCGTCCGGCAGCGCGTACTGGCCGCGCGGGATCGTCGCGCGGAAGTACACCCCGGCGCCGACCCGGTCCGACAGTTTCGGCAGCACCGAGTCCAGCGGTAGCAGCCGCACGCCAGCACCCGCCTGCGTGAACAGGTCCGTGATGCCGGGGACCGGCAGCCCGGCGGTGTAGAACATCGCGTCGATCCTGCCGGCGGCGAGGGCGGCGGTACTCTGCGGCAGCGACATGGCCACGTTGGTCACGTTCTCGCCGGGGGTCAGCCCGACGGCCGCGAGGATGCGCAGCGCGGTCAACTCGGAGCCGGAGTTGTGCGGGCCGGTGGTGATCCGGTGTCCACGCAGGTCGGCCACGGAGTTGATGTGCGCGTCCGTGCGCACGATCAGGTGGGTGTACACCGGGTACAGCCGCCCGATGGCGCGGATCGGGATCGGGTGGCCGGCGAACGCGCCCTGGCCGCGCAGCGCCTCGACGGCGTTGGTGGAGAAGGTGAGCGCGAGGTCGACGTCGCCGCTCGCCAGCCGCTGGAGGTTCTCGACCGAGCCGGCGGTCGCCGCGCTCATCGCCTCGTACCCGGGCAGGTGCCGGTTGATGACGTTCGCGTACCCGGCGCCGATCTCGTAGAACACGCCGGTGGTGTTGCCGGTGCCGATGGTCAGTTCGCCGCGGTGGTACAGGCTGGCGCTGGGGTCGGTGGTGTTGACGCAGCCGGGGAGCAGGGCGAGTAATGCGATGGCGGCGGCGACGGACCAGCGGCGTCTCATAGCTGTCCGGCGACCCGGGCGCCCGGCTCCAGGGCGTTCGCGACGCGGTGGGCGAGCAGGGCCGACTCGTACCCCACCTGGCCCAGGTCGCAGCCGGCCGCGCCGAGCACGGCGAGCTGCGCCCGGTCGCCGACGGACATGACGAGCAGCACGCCGTCATCCATGTCCACGATTGTCTGCCGCACCCGCCCGGTCGCCAGCACCTTGGCGGCCCCGACGGTCAGGCTGGCCAACCCGCTGGTAATCGCGGAGAGCTGGTCGGACCTGTCGCGCGGCAACCCCTCCGAGGCGGCCAGGGTCAAGCCGTCCACCGAGACCGCGAGCGCGTGCGTAACCTCGGGCACCCGGCGGGCGAACGAGGTCAGCAGCCAGTCCAGGCTGCCGTCCGCGGAGTCGGTCAGGTGGTTTGCGGCCGAGCTCATCGTTCTCCGTCCTGTATGTCCTGTGGTACCGGCGTCGGGGCATCGCTCACGCGGCCGCGCCGGTCGGCGGCGGCCAGCCCGCGGGCAAGCCCGGACAGCCGGGCCCGCACGGCGTC
>DATEJJ010000402.1:0-14134 GCA_035278125.1 Rugosimonospora sp. | reverse complement strand
GACCGCCATCGCCGCCATAACTGGTAGTCGCCTGGCCGGCGACTTTATCCACCGCGCCCGTGCCGGCGGCGATCTTGAACACCATCCCCCAGCCGCTCGAAAAGTACACATTGCCCAGCGCGTCGGCCGTCGTGCGCCAGCCCCCGCCCGCGACCGGCGCGAGCGTGGTGTCCACCGGCGCCCAGGTGCCGTCGGGCTTGCGGTAATTCACCGGCTCGATCGAAAAGGCCGTGCTCTGGCTGCCGTCGGGATTGTCGTACGTGCGCTGGAAGGTGCTCCGCGCCGGAACCACCTCGCGGCTGTGCTTCGCGTCGAAGCCCCGCAGCGCCGCGGCCGGCAGGACCCCGACCGGCTCGGGCTTGCGATGCGGGGTCAGGTCGGCCGCCGGGTAGCGGCCGCGCGCCGAGACCGGCACCGTCCGGTTCACCGATCCGGCCGCGACGTAGTGCGGCCGGCCCGCGGCGCTGCCCTGCCGCTGCTGCGGACTAAACCGGGATCCCCCCGTGTTGCGGGCCGCAACCTCCGCCGAGCCGGGCGCCCCCGCGTACGGCCAGTTGGGAAGCTCGTCCCCGGTGACGCCGTGCAGCGCGAACAGAAAGATCACGAACACCGCTACCCAGCGGACCCACCGTCGCATGACCCGACCTCCACCATCGACAACCGCCAGTGGAAGGCAGCACACCATCGCCGCGGTGAGCACGACCACGAACAAGTGCCGGCAGAAACACCGGAACTTCCCGCAGCGGGTGGTCAGGTGGTCGTGGGCACCGCATCCACGCGGACGCCCGCGGCCACCAGCTCCGCGCGTACCCGGCCGGCCAGTAGCCGGGCGCCGCTCAGCTCGGCCAGTCGCAGGGCGTCGCCGAGGATGCCTACGCCGGCGCGCAGATCGCCGGCCTGCCGGACGGCCAGCCCCCACTCGTACGTCGCCCAGGCGAATTCCAGCCGTGCCGGCGACGGTTCCAGCACGGCCACCGCCTCGGCCAGCAACGCCCGCCCCTCGGCACCGCCCGCGACCGAGCCGAGGCAGCGCAGGCCGGCGCCGATCACCCGCGGGGTGCCCCACCGGTACGCCGCTTCCACTTCCTCGGTGGCCAGCCGGCGGGCCTGCTCCCGCTCGCCCAGGGCCGCGCAGATCCGCGCCGCCCACGACCGCCACGGCGTCGCCGCCGGGGTGCCCAGCCCTTCTTGCTGCTCGTGCGCTCCGTACGCCAGCAGCAGGGCCAGCCCGCCCCGTAGGTCTCCCCGTTCGGCCTGCGCCCGGCCGGCGCTGACCAGCACCGGCGCCCACCGCACCGACTCGTCGGTGGCCGCCGCAGCGGTGTACCGGGCCAGGATCTCCGCGGCAGCGTCCGGTTCGCCGCGCTCGACCAGCGACTCGACCGCGACGGTTACCAGCGACAGCCGAGCCCGCAGATCGCTCACCAGCGCGCCGTCGAACGGGGGCGTCACCGGGACCCGCTCGCCCCGCCGCCACTGGACGTTGGACAACCCGGCCACGGCCTGCGCGGCCGTCGTGGCGGCACCGCACCGCCCGGCCAGCTCCCTCATCTGCTCGTACCGCATGGTGGCGTCGTCGAGCCGGTCGGTGAGCATGAATCCCAGGCCGGCGACCCCCAGCGGGTACCCGGCCCGTGCGTCGACCGCGAGTTCACCCCGCAACCCCCGGTCGAGCAGGTCGTTCACCGTGGCCGCGTCGCCGTCGCCCATCATCGCCGGCGTCGCCAACGCCAGCAGCACCGCCCGCTCCCCCGGGGTGTCGCCCGCGACACCCAACGCGCGCAGCCGCCCCGCCCACGCCCGGGCGCCGGCAAGGGTGGTCGGGCACTCGTATCCCACGAGCACGAGCTGCGCCTGCAACCGCCACCACAATTCCCGTGCCAGCCCGTCCCAGCCCGCGAGCGATCCGAGCTCGGTCACCGCGCGTTCGAGCACCTCCATCGCCTGGCTGTGCCGGTACGCCGCGAACAGCGCGTCGGCGAGCAGGCTCGCGACCCGGCCCCGGATCAGCGGATCGACCAGCCCGGGCAGGGCCAGCGCCAGCCGCCGGGCCGCCGCGTCCGGATCGCACACCACCTCGTCGGTGCCCAGTTCCAGCACCAGATCGGCGCGCTGCGCGGCGTGCACCGGCTCGCGCAGGGCGCGCCGCAGGTAGGTCGCGGCAGCCTCCGGCAGTCCACGCCCCCGCACTACCCGGGCCGCCTCGCGCAGCACCGCCAGCCGCCACCCGCCCGTGCCCGGCTCGGCGCGCAGCAGATGCGTCGCCACCTGCTCGGCCGGGGCGCCGTCGGCGTACAACACCTCCGCCGCGCCGGCATGCCCGGCGGCCCGCTCCCCCGCAGTCATGGCGGTTTCGGCGAGCACGGCGCGGATCGACGGATGCCCGAACCGCGCCGCCCCGTCCGCGGCCAGCACACCGATCCGCCGCAACCGCTCGGCCCGGTCCCGGCTCTCCGCCTCACTCAGGCCGCTCAACGCCGCCACCACCGGCCAACCGGCACCATCACCCAGCACCACCAAGGCCCGCGCCAGGCGGCGGGTCGCCTCATCCTGCCCGGACAACCGCCGGGCGGCGGCCTCGGCCAACAGCCGGTCCGCCAACCCCGCCACCCGGGGCGCCTGTTCGGCCGTTGACGCGATGCCCTCCTCGCGCACCACCCGCAGCAGCTCAGCCAGCAGCGACGGGTCACCCCCGGCCGCCTCGGCACACGCCCCGCAGAACTCCCCGGAGGCATCCGGGCACTCCCGCCGGACCCATCTTGTCATTGCGGTGGGCGACAGCGCCGGCAGCGTGATGAGGTGACCAGCGAGCTGCTCCACCGCACCATCGCCCGGCCGTGTGGCCACCACCAGCAACACCGGTAGACCGCCGATCCGCCGGGCCAGGTAATCCAGCCACCGCGCCGACGGCGCATCCGCCCACTGCGCGTCGTCGACGACCAGCGCCAGCGGCCCGTCGTCGCACGCACCCACCACCAGCCGGTACAAGCCGTGCAGCACCTCGTGCCCCGGCTGGGCACCCGCCGCCAGCAGCCGGGCCGCGTCCGTCTCCCCCACCAGGGGCTCGACAAGCTGCCCGACAACGGCAAAGGCGAAGCCTCGTTCCGCTTCCGCACCCGTCGCCCGCAGCACCCGCAATCCCGCAGCCTGCTGCCCACCGGCCCAGGCATTAAGCAGCGCCGTCTTGCCTAGGCCGGCCGCCCCACGGACCAGCACCACCGAGCCATGGCCGGCCTGGACAGCCTCGGCGAGCCTACGCAACGTCCCCAACTGCTCATCCCGGTCGAACAGCACTGGCCCGGCTGGGCGGCCGGCCGCGGCGGTGCGGGCGCTGCTGAGGAACAGCGCGGCGTCATCACCACGCAACCCCAACGCGTCGGCGAGCATCTCCACCGTACGAAGCTGTGGCCGGCTGCGCCGACCCCGCTCCAAATCGGAGATCGCCCGCACACTCAACCCGGTCGCCCCGGCCAACTCCTCCTGAGTCTTCCCCGCCGCACGCCGGAAACCCACCAACAACTCACCGAACGATCTCACCGGGACACCCCGGACCCCCCACACCGCGCAGCAAATCTCCGGCTTGCGCCTGGCGGCCACCGGACGCCAGGCACCCGCAACGCCTCATAATCATAGACCGCCGCCTACGCCCCGCCCCGGCGGCCAGGCCACACACCGGTCAGAACACGTCATCCTGCAACAGGCCACACGCCCGAGCCGTGGGACCTCCCATCCGCACCACAACGCCGACAGCGGGCGTGCAGGACTGCTCGCCGGTGAGGTGTCAAACCTCGGTGTCCCGGGAGGACGATGCCGTGCCCGACCTGCGGGCCAGTAGGCGAACGTGTCACTGACCGGCAGGAGTGAGGGGACCATTGTCCGCTTGACCTCCTGGGCGGTATGTTCTCAATACATTTAAATAGATCGCGTTGGCCTCGTACGTGGGGAGGGGTCATGGGTAGGTTGGGCCGGTACTTTCACGGGCGGCGGGTGTTATCCGGCTTCGTCGCGATGTGCGTGTGCCTTGCCGCGACGGCGGTGTTGACCCGGTCGGCGAGTGCCGCGCCGGGCTGCGGGATGATCGGCTACGGGTACGATGCGGCCGGCCGTCTCCGTGGGGTCAGCGATCAGAGTGACCGGGTCGCCAGCTACTCCTACGACGCGAGCGGGAACATCACTGGCGTCGTCAACCGTGGCCAGCCCGACCTGTGGATTCATTCGTTGAACCCGGGCAGCGGCCCGGCCGGTACGCCGGTGACGATCTCGGGTGGCTGCTTCTCCCCGAACGCGGCGGACGACCACGTGCTGTTCGGCGGCGTTCCGGCGACCGTCACCTACGCCTCCGCGGTGCGGTTGGTGGCGCAGGTACCGGCGGGTGCGGCCGACGGCCCGGTGACGGTACGGCTGGGTGGCGCGTCGGCCACCAGCGACGCCCCGTTTTCTGTCACCGCCGGCGGCGGCGTGTCCGTGTCGTCGGTGTCCCCGGCTGTGGTGGCCGCCGGCGGCACCCTCACTGTCGCGGGTGCCGGGTTCGAGACCGACCCGCTTGAGGACATCGTGTCGCTCGGGGTGACCCGGGCCTATGTGCCGTCCGCGGGCGCCGGCCAGCTGTCGGTGGAGGCACCGGCCGGTACCGTCGCCGGTCGGGTCGCCGTGCGTACGCCCCGTGGCGAGGCCACGAGTGGGACGGACGTGTTCGTGGTACCGGCGCCGTACGGTGTCGCTGACGTCGCCTACACGGGGCGGGCCACCCTCGGTGCCGCGCAGCCGATCGCCATCCCCACGGCCGGCCAGATCGGTATGCTCGCCTTCGACCTGGCCGACGGCCAGTACGCCACGGTGAACCTGACCGGCGGCACGTTCGGCCAGTGCGGGCTGAACGCGTACGTGAAAAGCCCGCACGCGGTGACTGCGACCTCGTTGAGTTGCGTGGGCTCCGGTGGCTTCATCGACCGCTTCGGCGGTACCGCCGGCACGTGGGTGCTACTGCTCGCCAGCCAGAGCGCGACCGGCAGCGTCAGCGCCACGGTCACCGCCCTGCCGCCGGACCCCACCGCGCCGGCCACCCCGGGCGGGGCCCCGGTGACGGTGACGACCACGGCGCCGGGCCAGAACGCGACGGTGAGCTTCGCCGGTACCGCGGGGCACCGGGCGAGTGTCAATGTCAGCGGCCGGAGCTACAACGCTGACACCACGCTGACGCTGCGGGATCCGAGCGGCTCGGCGGTCACCACCACGACGTTCTATTCGTTCCAGTCATCGCTGTTCATCGAGCCGCAGCCGCTGCCGTCGACGGGGACGTACACGGTCGTCGTCGACCCGGTCGGCGCGGCCAGCGGGTCGATCAGCGTGCAGGTCTTCGACGTGCCGCCGGACTCCACTGTGGATACCACGGCCGGCGGCGCGGCGGTGACGGCGAGCACGACGGTGCCCGGACAGAACGCGACGGTCACCTTCGCTGGCACCGCCGGCCAGCGGGTCAGCGTCAACCTCAGCGGCCGCAGCTACAACGCGGACACCACGGCCAGCCTGCGTGGTCCGGACGGCAGCACGGTGTACAGCACGACCTTCTATTCGTTCCAGTCGTCGCTGTTCATCGAGCCGCACACGCTGCCGGCCGCCGGGACGTACACGCTCTACCTGGACCCGGCCGGTACCGCCACGGGTTCGCTGGGCGCACAGGTGTACGACGTGCCGCCGGACTCCACTGTGGACACCATGGCCGGCGGCGCCGCGGTGACCGCGAGCATCGCCGTGCCGGGGCAGAACGCCGCGGTCACGTTCACCGGCACGGCCGGCCAGCGGGTCAGCGTCAACCTCAGCGGCCGCAGCTACAACGCGGACACCGCGGTCAGCCTGCGTGGTCCGGACGGTAGCACGGTGTACAGCAGCAGCTTCTACTCGTTCCAGTCGTCGCTGTTCGTCGACCCGGTGTCGCTGCCGGCCGCTGGGACGTACACGCTCTACCTCGACCCGGCCGGCACCGCCACGGGTTCGGTGACGGTTCAGGTGTACGACGTGCCGGCGGACTCGACCGTCGGCGCCACGCCCGGCGGCGCGGCGGTCACCGCGACGACCACCATTGCCGGCCAGAGGGCCATCGTCACATTCGCCGGTACCGCCGGCCAGCGGGTCAGCGTGGAGCTCAGCGGGCGCACCTACACCGCCGACACGGTGGTCTCCATTCTGAGCCCGGACGGTACCTCGCTGGGCGGCAACACCTTCTACTCGTTCACCAGCACGGACTTCGTCGACACGGTCACGCTGCCCGCGGCCGGCACCTACACGGTGCGGCTGGACCCGGCCGGCACCGCGACCGGCTCGGTGAGCGTGCACCTCAACAACGTGCCGGCCGACGCGACCGCCACCCTGCAACCGGGCGGCGCCACGGTCACCGTCACGACCACGACGCCCGGCCAGAACGCGGTGCTGCCGTTCGCCGCCACCGCCGGGGACAACGTCACGGTGTCGCTGACCAACAACACGTTCGGGTCGACCAGCTTCACCCTGCGGGCACCCGACGGCAGCACGGTGTCCAGCGGGTCGTCGAGCTCCAGCTTCACGTTCGGCAACGTGCCGCTGAGCGCCGCCGGTACGTATACCGTGCTGGTCGACCCGTCCGGCCCGGCGACCGGGAGCATCACCGCGGCCCTGTTCGACGTGCCGTCCGACGCGACGGCGACCGCGACCGTCGGCGGGCCGGCCGTCACCATCGGGACCACGACGCCCGGACAGAACGCGGTGCTGTCCTTCGCCGGTACCGCGAACCAGCGGGTCTTCACCAGCCTCAGCGGCGGGACGTTCGGCTCGGGCAACGCGACCGTGACGGTACGCAAGCCGGACGGCACCACCCTCCTGAGTGGACAGAGCTGCGGGGTCTCCTGCACGTTCGACACCACGACACTGCCGGTGGACGGCACGTACACGATCCTGATCGACCCGTCCGGCTCGGCGACCGGCTCGATCACCGCGCAGCTGTACGCCGTGCCGGCCGACTCCACTGTGGACGCCGGTACCGGCGGGACAGCGGTCACCGCGACCACGACCGTACCCGGGCAGAACACGACGGTGACGTTCACCGGTACCGCCGGGCACCGGGCCAGCGTCAACCTGACCAACCGCACGTACAGCGCCGACACGGCGGTCACGATCGTGCGGCCGGACGGCACGACGTTGTCCAGCACGACGTTCTTCTCGTTCCAGTCCGCGCTGTTCGTCGAGCCGCAGCCGCTGGCGGCGACGGGTACGTACACGATCCGGCTGAACCCGGCGGGCGCGGTGACCGGTTCGGTCACGGCGCTGGTCAGCGACGTGCCTGCGGACTCCAGCACGCCCGCCACGCCGGGCGGGGCGGCGGTGACCGCGACGACCACGGTGCCCGGGCAGAACGCGGGGGTCACCTTCAGCGGCACCGCGACGCAGCGGGTGTCGGTCACCGTGTCCGGGCGCAGCTTCAGTGCGGACACCGTGGTGACGGTGCGGAAGCCGGACGGCACGTCGCTGTTCAGCACGACGCTCTTCTCGTTCCAGTCCGCACTGTTCATCGAGCCGCAGACACTGCCGACCACCGGGACCTACACCGTCTACCTCGATCCGGCCGGCGCCGCCACGGGCTCGCTGACGGTCGGGCTCTACGCCGTACCGGCCGACGCCACCACGCCGGCCACGCCGGGCGGGGCCGCGGTGACCGCGACGACCACCGTGCCCGGGCAGAACGCGGCCGTCACGTTCCCGGGCACCGCGACCCACCGCGTGTCGGTCAACGTCTCGGGGCGCAGCTTCAGCGCGGACACGGTGGTGACGGTGCGGAAGCCGGACGGCACGTCGCTGTTCAGCACGACGTTCTTCTCGTTCCAGTCCTCCTTGTTCATCGAGCCGCAGACGCTGGCGGCCACCGGCACCTACACCGTCTACCTCGACCCCGCCGGTACCGCGACCGGCTCGCTGACCGTCCAACTGTTCGACGTGCCGGCCGACGCGAGCGTCGCGGCCATACCCGGTACCGCGGCGACCGCAACCAACAGGGTCGCCGGACAGAACGTGGGGGTCACCTTCGCCGGTACCGCGGGACAGCAGGCGAGCGCGAGCCTGTCCGGGCGCACCTACAGCGCCGACACCGCGCTGACCCTGCGCAAGCCGGACGGCACCACGCTGTTCAGCGGGACCTTCTTCGCCTTCCAGACCTCCTACTCGATGGCGGCGCAGACCCTGCCGGTGTCCGGGACGTACACGCTGTACCTCGACCCGGCCGGTACCGCGACCGGCTCGGTGAGCGTGGCGCTCGCGCTGACCCAACCCGCGGTACCCGCCCGCTTCACCCGCGCCGACGGCCCGGCACCGCAGCCCGACACGGCAGAATCCTGGACGCCCGACCGGTTCAACCTGCGTGGCGCGGACTGGGCCAGCCACCGCGCCCCGGTGCCCGCGGCGGCGGCACTGCGCGCCGCGGACGGGGTCAACGCCGTGGCCGGCCGGGTCCTGCTGCTGTCCGGCCAGCCGCTGCCCGGCGTCACGCTCACCATCGGCACGCTACGGGCGCAGACCCGCCCCGACGGCCGGTTCCTGCTGACCGGCGTGCCGGCCGGACACGAGGCGATGCTCATCGACGGGCGCACCGCGAGCGGCCCGGGGCGCGCGTTCGGCGTGTACGAGGTCGGCGTGGACGTGACGGCGGGGCACACCCTGGTGCTGCCGTACACCATCTGGATGACCCGGCTGGACAGCCGGCATTCGGTCAGGTTCCCCTCACCGACCACAGTGGACACCGTCATCACCACGCCGACGATCCCCGGCTTCGAGGTCCGGCTGCCCAGGGGCTCGGTGGTCAAGGACGAGGACGGCCACGTGGTGACGTCGCTGTCCATCACCGCGGTCCCGGTGGACCGGCCGCCGTTCCCGTTGCCGGCCGGCGTGGTGACGCCGGTGTACTTCACCGTGCAGCCGGGCGGCTCGTACGTCTTCCCGTCCGGTGCGCAGATCGTGTACCCGAATACGACCGGACTCGCGCCCGGGGTGCGGGTTCCGTTCTACGACTACGACCCGGACGGCCGCGGCTGGTACGTGTACGGGCTGGGCACCGTCACCGCCGATGGCCGCCAGGTGGTCCCCGATCCGGGGGTACGGGTATGGCAGTTCAGCGGCGCGATGATCAACGTCGGCGGGCTGACCGGACCCGGCGACGGGCCGGGTGACGGCGGCGACTCCGGCGGCGACCCGATCGATCTGGGCACCGGCCTGTTCGTGCAGAGCCACACCGACCTGGTGCTGCCCGACGTGATCCCGATCGCGCTGACCCGCACGTACCGGCAGCGCGACAACGCCCGGCGCCCGTTCGGCATCGGCACCAACTTCACCTACGGCATGTTCCTGCAGTCCGCGAACCAGTACCAGGAAGCCGACCTGGTGTACCCGGACGGCGGCAAGACGCACCTGGTGCGCACCAGCCCGGGTACCGGCTTCAGCGACGCCGTGTTCGCCGTGGTGGATACCACGGGGCCGTTCCGGGGCGCCACCATGTCGTGGAACGGGCGCGGCTGGGACCTCGTCCGTACCGACGGCATGGTGTACGTGTTCGGCGAGAACCAGCCGCTGCAGTCGATCCGCGACCGGCACGGCAACCGGGTCACCATCACCCGCACCAGCGGCGACCAGTCCGGGGACATCACGCAGGTCACCTCGCCCAACGGCCGCTGGATCAGGCTGAGCTACGACTCATCCGACCGGATCACCCAGGCCACCGACAACGGCGGCCGGACGGTGCGCTACCAGTACGACAGCGGCGGACGGCTGGTCCAGGTCACCTCGCCGGGCGGCAGCGTCACCCGCTACGGGTACGACAGCGCCAACGAGATGACGTCGGTGACCGACGGGCGGGGCATCACGTACCTCACCAACACCTACGACTCCGCGGGGCGGGTCGCGACCCAGACGGTCGCCGACGGCTCGGCGTACCAGTTCGCGTACACGACCGACGGGTCCGCGAACATCACCGCGACCGCGGTCACCGATCCCGAAGGCCGGACCAAGACGACGACCTTCGACGCCGGGCACCGGGTGGTCGCCACCACGGACGCGACCGGCACCCCGCTGGCGCGCAGCACCACCACCGTACGCGACCCGTCGACGCACCTCCCGACGTCGATGACGGATCCGTACGGGCACGTCACCACCGCCAGCTACGACGCGGGCGGCACGACCACCGCGGTCACCTCGCTGGCCGGCACCCCGCTGGCGATGACCGGCACGCTCACCCCCGGTGGCCCGTTCAAGCAACTGCTCGCGGTCGCCGACCCGGCCGGCAACACCACCCGGTACGCGTACAGTGGGCGCGGCGACGTCACCTCCGTGACCGACGCCGAGCAGCGGGTCAGCACGTACACCTACGACCCGTCCGGTCAGCCCACCTCGGTCACCGACGCGATAGGCAACACGACAACCTTCACATACGCGCTCGGCGACCTCGTCGCGGTCACCGACCCGCTCGGCCATACCAGCCGCACCTTCCTCGACGCGGTCGGGCGGCCGGTGATGACCGTCGACGCGGAGGGCGGCGTGCGCCGGTACGCCTACGACGCCGACAACAACCTGCTCTCCCAGTCGGATCCGGCCGGGAACACCACGTCCTACACGCATGACGCCAACGGCAACGTCACCGCGGTCACCGATCCGCGCGGCCACACCACGACCATCGCCTTCGACCCGTCCGACCGGGTCAGCGCGGTCACCGACCCGTTGGGGCGCACCAGCCGGCAGAGCTACGACCACGTGGGCCGGGTGGTCTCCGCCACCGACGCGGCCGGCAACACGACCGTCACCCGGTACGACGCGCTCGGCCGGGTCAGCTTCGTCGGGTACGGCGCCGGGCCGGGCGGCACGTACCAGAGCACGCTGACGTACGCCTACGACGACCAGGACCGGGTGACCGGCGTCACCGACTCGACCGCCGGCACGGTCAGCCTCGGGTACAACGACCTGGACGAGGTCACCAGCGTCACCACCCCGCAGGGGACCATCGGCTACGGCTACGACGCGCTGGGCCGCGAGTCGAGCCTGACGGTCCCCGGCCAGGCCCCGGTCTCCTACAACTATGACAAGACCGGCCTGCTCAGCTCGCTCAGCCAGGGGTCCACCGTGGTCAGTTGGCAGCGGGACGCGGCCGGGCGGACCACCGCCGTGCAGCGGCCCGGCGTCACCGCCGCATACAGCTACGACGCGGCGTCCCAGCTGACCGGCATCCACTACACCGGGCCCGGCGGTACCGAGATCGGCGACCTGACCTATGTGCACGACCCGCTCGGCCGGGTCGAGGGCGTGCTGGGCAGCCTGGCCCACGTCACCATCCCGAGCACCGGCCCGCCGGCCACCTACGACGCGGCCAACGAACTGACCAGCCTTGGCGGGCAGCAGTACACCTACGACGCGGACGGCAACCTCACCGGCGACGGCACCCGGTCCTACACCTGGAACGCGCGCGGCCAACTCGCCGGCGTCACCGGCCCCGGCCTCGACGCGTCCTTCGGGTACGACGCGGCCGGCCGCCGGATCAACACCACCGTCAACGGCACCACCACCGGGTACCTCTACGACGGCGCGAGCCTCGTGCAGGAACAGACCAGCGGCGCACCCAGCGTCAACCGGCTCGCCGGCGGCCCCGACCTGACGCTGTCGCGCAGCGACGCGAGCGGGGTCACCGAACCCGTCACCGACGGCCTCGGCTCGGTCGTCGGGCTGGTCGACGGTAGCGGCACCCTCGCCACTCAATACAGCTACGACCCGTACGGCCAGCCGACCGCGAGCGGGACGGCCAGCGGCAACACCCAGCAGTACACCGGCCGCGAATACGACGCGGCGACCGGCCTGCAGTACAACCGGGCCCGGTACTACGATCCGGGCACCGGCCGGTTCATCAGCGCCGACCCGGCCGGGTTCAGCGGTGGCGGCACCAACCTCTACCAGTACGGGCTGTCCGACCCGGTCAACCTGTCGGACCCCAACGGCGAATGCCCGATCTGCATCGCGGTCATCATCGGGTTCGTCATCGGCGGCAGCACCGGCGTCGGCATGGGCTGGCTGACCGCGCACCTGACCGGCCGCAAGTACACGTTCGGCGACGGACTGCGCGACTTCCTCATCTGGGGCACGGTCGGCGCGTTGACCGACGGCTTCGGCGCGTGGCTCCGCGGCGGCGAAAGCGTCTGGGCGCTGGGCTGGGCCGAGCGCGGCCTGGCCATCGAGGAGAAACTCGGCGGCAACCTGCCCCGCAGCTTCCCGGTCATCGACCGGTTCGCCAACGGCACCGCCACCAGCATCAAGAGCATCGACCTGGCCGCGCCGACCTACCAGCGGCTGTCCGCGCTACGCAGCCTGGTGAAGGGGTACATCAACAAGGTCGCCGGGTTCAACGGCGCGTCCTTCGACGGCGTCACCATCACCGCGAGCGACATCAGCAGCCGGGCCCTGGACATAGCCATACCCAAGGGCGTCGCCACCCCGGCCCAGATGCAGGTCCTGCAGGACATGGTGACCTACGGGGCCGGGCTGAGCCCACCGGTCACCGTCATCATCACCGTCGTCCCCTAGGCTTCGACGCATGAGGCAACTGGCACACGTGGACCTACGGCGCCGGGAGTACATCGTGTGGTCGTCCTCCCGCAGCGTGGCCGGGATGTGGGTGATGAACGGGCGGTTCCGCCGGCTGCCCGCCGGTACCGGACCCGGCGACCTGGGCGCCGCCGTCCAGTGGGCGCTGGACGGTTCAACCGAGGGCGTACCCCAGCCGCCACTGCGCGGCGCGCCCCCACCATTCCAGCCGGTGCTGGATGACCTCGGACTGCCCACATACGCGAAGTACATGACCGGCACCCGGTCGACCACGGTCGAACGGGACAACGACAGCGTCGTCATCACCCCTTACCACAACGGGGGAGCACGCGGCGGCTTCGTACCACTACCCGACGCGGCAACCCGGCTGGACCAACCCGACGCCGACGCGCTCGGTACCGCCGTGGCCGAAGCGCTGACCCGCAGCACCTGAGCGAGGCACCGGCAGGCACCGCGCCGACCGGACCTGGACGCCAACCCCGGGTGGCCCGGGCGGCGGCGACCACCGGCAACCGGCCCAGTTCTCGCCCTGAGAATTCCGTCCATGCTGGTCAAGCGGTATGTCGCGTACTCGCCCACCACGCCGCCGAGGCGCTCACGTCCGTGGATGTTCCGGGGCGCAGAGCGAGTTGTCTGTCGTCGTGGTGAACGCGGATGGAAGCATACGCCGGGCCTGAAATACATCCGGCACCGGATGGTCGCGCCGGAGGTGGACAGTGACGACATACGTCGCGCTCTGGCCCAGAGGGCGACCAGCTACGGGTTGAGTTGTCTCGATCCGCTGGCTGCTTCCGTCCCGACGCAGCAGGGCCCGTACCCGGCCGACCCGTCCGCGCGGTTGGCGCGGGCCGTTTTCGCGAAGCTTCAGGTACGCCGCCAGTCCGAGGCGGTTCTGCTCTGGCTCGGGTCACGGCAGCGTAGTTCGGCGTGAGCGGCCCCGAGCCGGAAGGTGACGGCGGTACCGCCGCTCTGCCCCGAGGGCGTCCATTCATAGGGATCGCCGGGGTACCGTTATCCTTTCGATCTTCTCCGGATTGGTACGGGTCGGGCGAGGCTGTCCTCGCCCGCGTCGGCATGTTCGGGCTGCGCGCCCCTGGCCTCGTCGGGCCGATCGTCGCCGCCGGTGTCCTCGGTTTGGTGGGCGGGGCGGCTGAGCCGGCTGGTCATCGCGGTCCGGGAGCGTACGCCCAGCTTCGTGAACACCCGGGACAGGTGCGACTCGACGGTCCGCCGGCTCAGGTACAGCCGGGAGGCGATCTGCTGGTTGCTGAGACCGGCCATAACCAGCTCGGCGATCTCCGCCTCCCGAGTGGTTAGCCCGGGGTCCACAGTGGATCGTTTGGCCCGCGGTTCGCGGGACAGCACGGTCGACAGCCAGGTGGCACCGCACCGCTGGTACCCGGCCAGGGCGCGCTGGTGGGCCTCGCGACCGCGTTGCGGATGGTCCGCCCGCAGGTACGCGGCACCGGCCAGGTGTTCGGCGAGCGCCGCCTCCAGGGGCGCGCCGGCGGCCACGAGTCGCACCGCCGCCCCGCTC
>DATEJJ010000401.1:0-4544 GCA_035278125.1 Rugosimonospora sp. | reverse complement strand
CTGCGCCAGCGCGGCCGTGGCGGCCGGACTGCGGGTCGGGTCGGGCAGCAGCGGCGCGGTCGCGGCGGCGAGCACGTCGGGCGCGAGCAAGGGTATCGCGACCGGCGCGGGCATGGCCCGCCAGGCGGTCTGGAGCGTGTCGCTGGCGTGGTACACGAGGTCGCGCAGGGTCAGCGCGACGGTGCCGCCCTGCCGCAGCCCGTCGGCCAGGTTGCCGATCATCGTGTGGTACTGCGCCGCCGCGCCGCCCTGCCAGACCCCGTCGAAGGCGCGCAGTTGCTGCTCCAGGTCGCTGGCCCGATCGTGCAGGGAGCGGCCGATCGCGGCCCAGAGGTCGCCGGTCCGGGTGACGGTGTCGGGGTCGCTGCGGTGCAGCATCCGGACCAGTTCGGTGTGGCTGTACCGGGAGAAGTCGGTGCGCGGTGTGCCGGCCATGGGTCAGCCCGCCACCGGCGCCTGGCTGGGATCCGCGTACTGCACGGCCTGCACCGGGGTCTGGGTCACCGATACCGGGAGGCCGGGTGGCAGGTTCGGCCCGGCGACGGTGACGGTCGCCGGTGCCGGTACGGAGACCTGCACGGCGGTCGGGGTCGGGCCGGCCGTGGCCGCGCCGCCGTACGCCGCCGCGGCCTGCTGGTCGAACTGCTGGTAGCTCGCGGCAACGGTGTTGGTCACCTCACCGGCGAACGCGACCGCCGCGAGTACCGCGCGCATCAGGCCGGTCATCTGCTCGACCGCCGCGGCGTGCCGGTCGGCGAGGGCGTTCGCCTCGGCGAAGTCGCCCAGCGGCAACTGCTGTCCGGACAGCGTGGCGAGCCGGTCGGCCGGCCGGCGCAGCGCGTCAAGTTGGCTCTGCAACTCCTGGCCGAAGTCGTCCAGCGACTGCAGGTGTACCCGGAAAAAGCCGGCATCGGCGGTCATGGCGTGCGCTCCGCGGTCTCGGCCGCAGGCGGCGGTACGGGATCCGTACGCGTACCGCCGCCGCGGGGTTCATCGTCCGCCGGTCAGGCGAACAGGTTGCTGGCGATCGCGTTGTCTGTCTGCTGCGCGGTCTGGGTATTGGTGGTGATGGCGTTGCCGAAGGCGCCGATGAGCTGGACCATGTCGTCCATCGCGGTGCGCAGCTTGGTCTCCAGCTGCTGCGCCGCGGCCGCGGCCGTGCTGCCGGACTGGTACCAGTCGGCCTTGATCGGGCCGAGCGCCTGCAGCAGTTCGTCGATCTGCTGCACGAGCCGCCGGGCGGTGGAGTTCACCGCGTCCGCCGCCGCGTACCCGGCCGCGTAGGTGTACTGGACCCGGTCACCTGACATCTGTCTGTCCCTTCCCGCGCTCAGCCGGCCTGGCCGAGCAGCTTGCTGTACACATCGGACGCCGCCGTGTCGGTGACGTTGTACTTGGACTTGGTCTGCGCCACGCGCTGGGACATCTCCGCCAGCGCCGCGTTGATGGTGCGCATGTCGTCCTGGATCCTGGCGTGCAGCCGGTCCATGGCGTCCTTGTGCAGACCGGCCATCTGGCCCTGGCACGCCTGCTGGAGTTCGCTCTCCAGCAGCACCATGGTCTGCCGCGCGCCGTTGGCGCAGTCCTCGAAGCCGTTGACCGCCTGTTGCATCTCGCCTTGATTGAAGGCGTAGCCTGAGCCTGCCAATTGGCACCTCCCGATTTCCCACTGTCCTAAGAGGAGACTAGGATCGCGCGCCGGCCAGCGGAACGGCACAACTACCGGCTTCCCGCCCGGCACTATTACCCACAACGCCCGCATCCGCGGGCAGCCACGCCAGCTGTACCAGGGACACGCCGGTACGGCGGCTGACCAGCGTGCCCCGGCCGGGCGGCTGCGGGCCGGGCTTGACGTCGCCGAGCAGCGCGCCCTCCTCGCGGCTGCCGGACAGCACCAGGCCGGGCGAGCCGAGTTCCTTGAGGCGTTGCAGCACCGGCTCGTAGAGCGAGCGCCCGGCGCCCCCGCTACGCCGGACCAGGATCAGGTGCAGCCCGATGTCCCGGGCCTGTGGCAGCAGGTCGAGCAGCCCGGCCAGCGGGTTGCCGGCCTGCCCGACCACCAGGTCGTAGTCGTCCACCAGCAGGAACAGCTCCGGCCCGGACCACCAGCTGCGCTTGCGGAGCTGCTCCGGGGTCACCTCCGGCCCGGGCAGCCGGCCGCGCATGACACGGGCCACGTCGGTCAGCATCGGCGCCAGGGTCGGCTCCGAGCCGGCGTACCCGACGAGGTGGCTCGCGGGGACCGCGTCCAGCAGGCTGCGCCGGTAGTCGGCGACCAGGATGCCGGCCTGGCCGGGCGGGTACCGGTCGGCGATGCCGCGTGCGAGCAGCCGCAGCAGGCCGCTCTTGCCGGACTCGACGTCCCCGAAGGCGAGGAAGTGCGGGTCGCTGTCGAAGTCCAGCCGCACCGGGCCGAGGTCGGACTCGGCGATGCCGATCGGGATGCGGCGGTCCGGCGGCGCCGCCGCGGGCAGTTGATCCGCGGGTACCAGCCGGGGCAGCAGCCGGACCCGCGGTGCGGGCTGCCCGTGCCAGCCGGCGTCCACCCGGCGCACCAGGTCCGCCACGCCGGTGGCGAGGTCCACTGTGGACCGGTTGCCGTCCAGCCGGGGCAGCGCGGTCAGGTAGTGCAGCTGGTCGGTGGTCAGCCCGCGGCCGGGTACCCCCTGCGGTACCGCCGCCGCGGCACGCCGGTCGATCGCCGAGTCGGACGGGTCGCCGAGGCGCAGCTCGAACTGGGTGCCGATCATGTCGCGTACCGCCGGGCGCAGCTCCATCCACCGGTTGGCGGCGAGGAGGACGTGGATGCCGAAGCCCAGGCCGCGCGCGGCGATGGTGGCCACCGCGTCCTCCAGGCTCTCGTACTCCTGGCGCAGCGTGAGCCAGCCGTCCACTACGAGGAACACGTCCCCGAACGCGCGGCCGTCCGCGGCGGGCCGGGGGTTGGCCCGGAACGCGGCCATCGAGTCGATCCCGAGGCTGGCGAACAGCTGCTCCCGCTCGGCGAGCAGGGTGCTCACCTCGGCGACCGTGCGCCGGCAGCGCTCCGCGTCCTGGCGGGTGGCGCAGCCGCTGACATGTGGCAGCCCGGCCAGCCCGGAGAGCGTACCCCCGCCGAAGTCCAGGATGAAGAACTGGATCTCGCGCGGTGTATGGGTCAGCGCGAGCCCGGTGACGAGGGTACGCAGCAGCGTGCTCTTCCCGCTCTGCGGTGCGCCCACCACGATCGCGTGCCCCGCTGCGCCGGACAGGTCCGCCCAGAGCAGGTCGCGCCGCTGCTCGAACGGCTTGTCCACAATGGCCAGTGGTACCGTCAGCCGGCCGTTGCCGGCCCACCCGGCCGGGCACAGGCCCCGCTCGGGCACCTCCCGCAGCGGTGGCAGGATCTGGTCCAGTGTGGACGGTTCGGCCAGCGGCGGCAGCCAGATCTGGTGCGCCGCCGGCCCGTGACCGGTGAGCGGGTCCAGCATCGCGCCCATGATGGTCTGGGTCGAGCCGGCCGGCTGCTCCGGCGCCACCGGCTCCGGCGCCGCGCTGACCGGCACCTCGGCCAGCGTGTACGGCACCACCCGGTGGCGTACCGGCGGCGCGGCGGCGGGTACCCCGCCCGCGGGCAGGTCGCCGGAGACGAAGGCGGCCTTGAAGCGGACCAGCGTACTGGTGTCCATCTTCAGGTACGCCGACCCCGGTACCGGCGGCAGCTCGTACGCGTCCGGTACGCCGAGCACCGCGCGGCTCTCCGGCGCGGAGAAGGTACGCAGGCCGATCCGGTAGCTCAGGTGGCTGTCCAGCCCGCGCAGCCGCCCCTCCTCCAGCCGCTGCGAGGCGAGCAGCAGGTGGATGCCGAGGCTGCGGCCGAGCCGCCCGATCATGACGAACAGGTCGGTGAACTCCGGGCGGGTGGACAGCAGCTCGCTGAACTCGTCGATGATGACCAGCAGCGAGGGCAGCGGCTGCAACGGCGTACCGGCGTCGCGCGCCTTCTCGTAGTCGCGTACCGACGCGAAGTTGCCCGCGGTACGCAGCAGTTCCTGGCGGCGTACCATCTCCCCGCGCAGCGCGTCCCCCATCCGGTCCACAAGGGACAGTTCCGCGGAGAGGTTGGTGATGACCGCGCAGGTGTGCGGCAGCGAGGCCATACCGGCGAAGGTGGCGCCGCCCTTGAAGTCGATGAGCGCCAGGTTCAGCCGCTCCGACGAGTGGGTGACGGCCAGCGCGGTCACCAGGGTACGCAGCAGCTCGCTCTTGCCCGAGCCGGTGGCACCGATCACCAGCCCGTGCGGGCCCATCCCGCCCTCGGCGGACTCCTTGAGGTCCAGCTCGACCGGGCGGCCGTCGGCGCCCACCCCGATCGGTACCCGCAGCCGCTCCCGGGCACTGCGCGGGCGCCAGGTCACCGCCGGGTCGACGGCGCGCGGGTCGCCCAGGCCCAGCAGGTCGGGCAGGCCGAAGGTGCCGGACAGCGGCGACGGTCCGCGTACCGGCGGGGCCACGTGGTGCGCCGCGATGGTACGGGCCAGTGCCTCGGCGCCGAGCTGGCTCAG
>DATEJJ010000400.1:0-2585 GCA_035278125.1 Rugosimonospora sp. | reverse complement strand
TGCCGGTCGCGCCGGTCCCGTTGCCGGTGGTGCCGGCCGACGCCGGGAGCGTCGCGACCGTCACCCCGGCGGCCAGCGCCCCGGCGGCGACGAGCCCGCCGACCGCGTACACCAGGCGCCTGCGCGCCCGGCCTGGTTTTCTCCTCATGACCTCTCCCATCCGCGAACGGGAATCCGCACCGCCCGCGCAGGTCAGCGTTCGCGCCGCGGCTGTGGCGAGCCCAGGGTGGCGCTGTGCGGAGGCTGGCCGGCGCCTCAGCGAACGCTTACGCGTACGCACGCGTGTCGATCCGCCCACCCACTGTGGACGGTCCGGGCCGCGACCTCCCCGGCAGCAACAGCGTGTGATCCATTACGGGATGCTGACACAACTGGACATACCACGGCGAACGTCTTTGACTCAGAGGGTGAGGTACCGGTAGCCGGCCGTGGCTGTCCGGCGGCGAGCCCGAGACCGGATCGGGGGGAACATGAACCTTCGCGGTTCGGTGCGTTCCAAGATCCTTCTGATCGTCGCCGTACCGCTGGCCAGTTCGCTGGTGCTCTGGGCTTTCGCGCTGAACCTGACCCTGCACTCAGTGCTCGACGCGCGCACCGCGAGCAGCATCTCCGACCAGGTCAGCCGGCCCGGCGACCGGACGATCGCGGCGCTGCAGGCGGAGCGCAGCATGACGCAGGAGTTCCTGGCCACCGGCGGGCGCAACGCCACCCAGCTGCACCAGCAGCAGGCCACGACCGACGCCGCCGTCACCACCTTCCGCCGGCTCACCGCCGGGTACGCGACCGGCGGGGTGGGTACCGACCCGGTCCGGCTGCGGGTGCGGGACAGCCTGGACAGCCTGGACGGCCTGGCGCGGGTCAGGACCACGGTCACCCAGGGTGGTGTCTCCCGTACCACCGCGCTGCAGGCGTACAGCGACATCATCGGCGTGCTGTTCAAGGTGCTCTACGCGGGCACCCGCAACGGCGACCCGGACGTGGAGCGCCAGCTCGGCGCCCTGGTCGCGCTCAGCCAGGCCCGGGAACTGCTCAGCCAGGAGGACGCGCTGATCACCGGCGCCATCGCCGCCGGCAGCTTCACCGACACCGACCGCCGGTACCTCATCCAGATCGTGGCGATGCTGCGCTTCCAGCTCGACAACGCCGCCAACGACCTGCCGGTGGCCGCGGCCAACCAGTACCACGCGCTGCTGGGCAGCGCGCCGTTCACCACGCTGCACGCGGCCGAGGACACGCTGACCGCGCTGCGCCCGGGCCAGCCCTCGCCGCTGACCCTCGACGCGTGGAAGACCCGCTTCATGCCGGTCAACAGCCAGTTCTACAGCTTCGTGACGGCCACCTACGACCGCACCACCAGCGCGTCCGACGCGGCCGGCACCCTGGTGCTGATCCGGCTGCTGCTGGCCGGCGGCATCGGCCTGGTGGCGCTGGCCGCCACGCTGCTGCTGTCGGTGCGCGTCGCCCGGTCGGTGGTCCGGCGCCTGCGCCGGCTGCGCGACCTGGCCGGGGAGTTGGCCGACCGGCGGCTGCCGGAGGTGGTGGCCCGGCTGCGCGCCGGGCGGGAGGTGGACCTGCCCGCGCTGGGGCCGCAGACCAGCGGCGACGAGATCAGCCAGCTCGGCGCCGCGTTCGCGAAGGTACAGCAGACCGCGGTGCGCTCGGCCATCGACGAGGCCACCCTGCGGCGCGGCATGAGCGAGGTGTTCCTCAACATCTCCCGGCGCAGCCAGAGCCTGCTGCACCGGCAGCTGGGCCTGCTGGACGAGATGGAGCGCACCGCCGAGACCCCGGAGCAGCTGGCCAGCCTGTTCAACGTGGACCACCTGGCCACCCGGATGCGCCGGTACGCGGAGAACCTGGTCGTGCTGGCCGGCGCGCCACCCAACCGCAGCGGGCAGCACCCGGTGGCCATCATCGACGCGATCCGGGCCGCGATCAGCGAGGTCGAGGGGTACGAGCGGATCGACATCGTCAAGCTGGACGCGGTACTGCTCGCCGGCCACGCGGTCGCGGACACGATCCACCTGCTGGCCGAGCTGATGGACAACGCCACCAGCCACTCGCCGCCGGACACCCCGGTGAAGGTCAGCGCCAAGCTCCACCCCAGCGGCCTGGTCGTGGAGATCGAGGACCAGGGTCCGGGCATGCCGCTGCCGGCGATCGAGGCGGCCAACAGCACCCTGCACCGGCCGCCCGACTTCGACCCCGCCACCAGCGCGCGGCTCGGCCTGTTCGTGGTGTCCCGGCTCGCGGCCCGGCACGGCCTGTTCATCGCGCTGCGGCCCTCCTCGCGGCGCGGCATCACCGCGATGGTGCTCATCCCGCCGGGCCTGGTGGAGCGGGACGAGCGCCGCGGCGCGCTGGCCGCCACCCCGTACACACCCGGTCCCGCCGGGTTACCCGAGCGCCCGACCTCCCCACCCGTCCCGGCGGCACGCGACAGCGGCGTGCCGCCGGTTGCCACGCCGGAGACGAACCTGCGGCGGCTGCGCTCGTACCAGGCCGGCACGGACCAGGCCCGGGCGGCCATCCTGCGGGCCGCGGACGGGCGCGCGGACCGGTAGGCGTCACCGCGGTTCCCACCC
>DATEJJ010000399.1:0-5418 GCA_035278125.1 Rugosimonospora sp. | reverse complement strand
CTGCCGGCCGACACCCCGGCCGACCGGTTGCTCGCCTGGCAGGCCGCCGGGATCACCGGGTACCGGCTGCGCGGCGACCTCGCCACCGTCACCCGGGGACTGGTACCCGAACTGCAGGCGCGCGGCGCGTTCCGGCGCGGGTACCCGCCGGGCACCTCCCTGCGCGGGCTGCTCGGCCTGCCCCGCCCGGCCAGCCGGTACGCCCGGGGCAGTGCCTGAATGGCCAGGCAGATCCACCTCGCCGCGCACTTCCCGGGCGTGAACAACACGACGGTGTGGAGCGACCCGCGCTCCGGCAGCCACATCGAGTTCGACTCGTTCGCCCGCTTCGCGCGCACCGCCGAGGACGCCAAGCTCGACTTCCTGTTCCTCGCCGAGGGGCTGCGCCTGCGCGAGCAGGGTGGCCAGATCTACGACCTCGACGTGGTGGGGCGGCCGGACACCTTCACGGTGCTCGCCGCGCTGGCCGCCGTCACCGACCGGCTCGGGCTGGCCGGCACCATCAACTCCACCTTCAACGAGCCGTACGAGGTGGCCCGCCAGTTCGCCACGCTCGACCACCTGTCGGCCGGGCGGGCCGGGTGGAACGTGGTCACCTCGTGGGACGCGTTCACCGGGGAGAACTTCCGGCGCGGCGGCTTCCTGGCCGAGGCCGACCGGTACCGCCGGGCGGAGCAGTTCCTGCGCACCGCGGGCGAACTGTTCGACTCGTGGCGGGCGGGTGGCGCGTTCGCGCACCGGGACGCGCACTTCGACATCGCCGGCCGGTTCGGCGTACCGCGCAGCCCGCAGGGCCGGCCGGTCATCCTCCAGGCGGGCGACTCCGACGCGGGCCGCGAGTTCGCCGCCGCCACCGCGGACGCCATCTTCAGCCGGTACTCCACAATGGACGAAGGTCGGGCGTTCTGCCGCGACGTCAAGGGCCGGCTCGCCCGGTACGGCCGCCACCCCGAGCAACTGCTCGTGCTGCCCGCCGCCACCTTCGCGCTGGGCGCCACCGACGCCGAGGCGCACGAGTACGCGGATCTGGTACGCCACCAGCAGGTGAGCGGGCAGACCGCGCTGCGCTTCCTGGAGCAGGTGTGGAACCGGGACCTGTCCGGCTACGACCCCGACGGCCCACTGCCCACAGTGGACCCCGACACCGGCGCGCACACCGTCGCGCAGGGGCGGGCCAGCGTCCGCACGTTCCGCGACCCGGTCGCCACCGCCCGGCAGTGGCGCGAACTGGCCGGTGCGAAGCGACTGTCCATCCGGGAACTGGTCATCCACGTGAGCGGCCGGCAGACGTTCATCGGCTCCCCGGCCACCGTCGCGGACACCATCACCGGGCTGGTACAGGCCGGCGCCGCGGACGGCTTCATCCTGGTACCGCACGTCACCCCGGACGGGCTGGCCGACTTCACCAGAAGTGTCGTACCGCTGCTGCAGGATCGGGGCATGTTCCGCTCCGAGTACACCGGCACCACCCTGCGCCACCACCTCGGCCTGGCGGAGCTGCCATGACGCTGTCCATCGACGACCGGGTGCTGGACAACCCGGCCTGGCCGGCGCTCACCGGTCCGCACGCCGCGCTGGCCCGGCGCCGCGGGCAGGCCGCCCGCTACCATGACGGCGTGTCCCCGTTCGCCGCGCTGGCGGACGAGCGCGACCCGCGTTGCTGGGCGGATCTGGCCC
The DNA here is from genome assembly GCA_035278125.1 of Rugosimonospora sp. Classification (GTDB taxonomy): domain Bacteria; phylum Actinomycetota; class Actinomycetes; order Mycobacteriales; family Micromonosporaceae; genus DATEJJ01. Next base: position 3,741 of record DATEJJ010000399.1, on the reverse strand, counting down.
GGCTCGCCGCGCCCGGCGACCGGCTGCTCCTGACGGGCCTCGCCACCACCCCGCCGCCGGGCTGGGAGGTGGTCCTCAACCTGCCCGGCGTCCAGCTCGTCGGATCCACTGTGGACGGTGTGGCGGACCCGGAGGCGGAGCCGCTCGCGCCGGCCGACGTACCCGAGATGCTGGATCTGGTGGAGCGGGCGCGGCCGGGACCGTTCGCCGCCCGTACCATCGAGATGGGTTCCTATCTCGGCATCCGGCGCGACGGCCGGCTGGTCGCGATGGCGGGCGAGCGGCTGCGGCCGACGGGCTTCACCGAAATCAGTGCCGTCTGCACCGACCCGGCGCTGCGCGGCCAGGGCCTGGCCGGCCGGCTGACCCGCGCCGTGGCCGCGGGCATCCAGGCCCGCGGCGAGATCCCGTTCCTGCACGCCGCCGCCGAGAACACCAACGCCATCCGGCTGTACCGGAGCCTCGGCTTCGCACTGCGCCGGCACACCACGTTCCAGGTGCTCACCCCGTCCCAGGAGGATTAGATGCCCGCCACCGAGAACCTGCTCGCCAACGCCCAGCGGTACCAGGACGGCTTCAGCAAGGGTGACCTGCCGCTGCCACCCGGCCTCGGCGTGGCCGTGGTCGCCTGCATGGACGCCCGGCTCAACCCGTACGGCCTGCTCGGGCTGGGCGAGGGCGACGCGCACGTGATCCGCAACGCCGGCGGCGCGGTGACCGAGGACGTGCTGCGCAGCCTGGCCATCAGCCAGCGCCTGCTCGGCACGCGCGAGATCGTGCTGATCCACCACACCGACTGCGGCATGCTCACGTTCACCGACGACGACTTCAAGGCCAGCATCGAGACGGAGACCGGGATCCGGCCGCCGTGGGCCGCGGAAGCCTTCACCGACGTGGACACCGACGTGGCCCAGTCGATCGCCCGCATCACCGCCGACCCCTTCCTCCCGCACAAGGACGCGGTCCGCGGCTTCGTTTACGACGTGCACACCGGCGCGCTGCGCGAGGTGGCCGCCCAGCCGGCCGGCCGGAGCTGACCCGATGGCCCTGTGGAAGCCCGACCCCTCGTTCTACCCGTCCCCCCGCGAGGCCGTCACCGCGCCGCCGGAGAAGCTCGCGTACGTGGCCGCCTTCGACCGCACCGCGCAGCAGCCCGACGCGCTGGCCGTGCTGGACGTGGACCCCGCGTCCGACCGGTACGGCGCGGTGGTCGGCTGGACCGACCTGCCGTACCTGGGCGACGAACTGCACCACTTCGGCTGGAACGCGTGCAGCAGCGCGCTGTGCCCGTACGCGCCGCACCCGCACGTGGAGCGCCGGTACCTCGTCGTGCCCGGGCTGCGCTCCTCGCGCATCTACGTACTGGACACGAAGGACAGTCCACAGCAGCCGGTCGTGGTCAAGGTGATCGAGGCCGAGGAGCTGGCCAAACGCGCCGGCTACTCCCGGCCCCACACCATCCACTGCGGACCCGAGGGCATCTACGTGTCCGCGCTGGGCGGTGCGGACGGGCGCGACGGGCCGGGCGGCGTGGCGCTGCTGGACCACACCTCGTTCGAGGTGCTCGGCGCCTGGGAGATCGACCGCGGGCCGCAGTACCTGGCGTACGACATGTGGTGGCACCTGGGCCACGACACCGTCGTGACCAGCGAGTGGGCCACCCCGTCGATGATCGAGGACGGGCTGGTCGGCGAGCTGCTGCTGGGCCGCAAGTACGGGCACGCGCTGCACTTCTGGGACCTGCGCCGGCGCCGGCACACGCAGCGCGTGGACCTGGGCGACCAGTACCAGATGGCCCTGGAGCTGCGCCCCGCACACGACCCGACCAGGGCGTACGGCTTCGTCGGCGTGGTGGTCAGCGTCGCGGACCTGTCCGCGTCGGTGTGGCTGTGGCACCGGGACGGCGACCGGTGGGCCGTCACCAAGGTGATCGACATCCCGGCCGAGCCCGCCGACCCGGCCGTGCTGCCGCCGGTCCTGCAGCCGTTCGGCGCGGTACCGCCGCTGGTCACCGACATCGACCTGTCCGTGGACGACCGCAGCCTGTACGTGTCCGCCTGGGGCATCGGCAAGCTGCTGCGGTACGACGTCACCGACCCGTACGCGCCGCGGCCGACCGGCGAGGTGCGTATCGGCGGCATCGTCACCCGGGCCGCGCACCCGGCCGCACCGGACCTGCCCCTGGCCGGCGGCCCGCAGATGGTGGAGGTGAGCCGGGACGGACGGCGGGTATACCTGACCAACTCGCTCTACGGCGCCTGGGACGACCAGTTCTACCCCGACGGCGTGGGCGCCTGGGCGGTCAAGCTGGACGCCGACCCGGACGGCGGGATGACCCTCGACCCGCGGTTCTTCCCGCACGGCGAGCACTTCCGCGGCCGGCGCGTGCACCAGGTACGCCTGCAGGGCGGCGACGCGTCGTCAGACTCGTACTGCTACCCGTGACCGGCTGGCAGTACCTGGCCCTGGCCGGGTTGGGCGCCTTCCACGGCCTCAACCCGGGCATGGGCTGGCTGTTCGCGGTGGCGATCGGCCTGCAGGAGCGCAGCCGCGTGGCGCTGCTGCGCGCCCTCGCGCCGATCGCCGCCGGGCACGCGGCGTCCATCCTCATCGTGGCCGGGCTGGTGAGCGTGTTCCGGTCCCTGGTCACCACGCGCGCCGTGGCGATCGTGGGCGGCGCGGTGCTGGTCGGGTTCGGGCTGTGGCGGGCGCTGTCCCGCCGCCACTTCCGGTGGGCCGGCATGCGGCTGTCCGCGCCGCAGCTGGCCGCCTGGTCGTTCCTCATGTCCTCGGTGCACGGCGCCGGCCTGATGCTGGTACCCGTGCTGGTCGCCGGGCCGGCCCCGGGTACGGCACCGATGCCGGGCATGCCCATGCCGGGCGGCACGTCGACGGATGCGGCGCTGTGGCAGGGTCTGCTCGCCACGGCGGTGCACACGGTGTCCATGGTGGCCGTGGCCGGCGGGGTCGCGCTGCTGGTGTACGAGGTACTCGGGCTGCGCATCCTGCGTACGGCGTGGGTCAACCTGGACCGGGTCTGGGCGCTCGCGCTCATCGGCTCGGGGCTGGCCACGGTCGCCCTGGCGATGTGACGGGCCGGCCCCCGTCGTGGCGCCGCTACCGGAGGCGGTTGGCGAGTGCCTGTTGCAGTACGTCCCGCTGGTGTGCGTCGTCCTGGGTGCTGTCGCGCATGGTCAGCACGTACCCGCGTACCGTGCGGTCCTGGCGCAGGTCGCGGCAGTTCACCTCGAGCGTCAGCGTCGAGCCGTCCGCCCGCTGCAGCCGCCACCAGTCCCGGACACCGTCCGCCTGCGGGGCGCGCCGCGCCGTGGTGAGGGTACGGGTGATCTGCTCCGCGCCGCCCGCCCGGGCCAGGTCCTGCAGGTTGGTGGGCAGCGGCAGGTCCAGCCCGAACATGCTCGCCACCGAGGCGCTCGCGTACCGGATGCCCAGGTCGTCGTCCACGATCAGCACCATGTCCACGCTGTTGCGGGTGATGGTGCGCAGGTAGTGGTCGCTGTCCCGGCGGTGGATCTGCTCGGTCAGCACGATGCGGTCCAGCGCCAGCGCCGCCTGCGCCGCGAGTACCTCCACCGAGTCCTCGACCGCGGCCAGCAGCTTGCGGTCGGCCGCGACCAGCAGCAGCCCGGCGCCCTCGGCCTCCGGCGGCGCGACGCCCAGCGGGCAGACCAGCGCCGCCGGGTACCCGGCGATCCGTTCGCGCAGCGCGGCGGGCAGCTC
>DATEJJ010000398.1:0-2863 GCA_035278125.1 Rugosimonospora sp. | reverse complement strand
CGCTCGGCACCGTCGAAGACGGTCACGGTCTGCTCGGGGATCTGGTTGTCGGCCGCGGTCACCAGCGTGCTGCCGGGGTCGGTGCTGTCGTGGTAGCGGTCGTTGGTCTTCGCGGCGAGGCCGCGCGAGTCGTACAGTGTGTCGGCGAGGATCCGGCCGCCGCCCGCGGCGGGCATCTGTGCCTGCCGGGACCGCAGGAACCCGTCGTAGAGCTGGTAGCTGGTGTGGTAGCCGCCGTCGGCGCCGAGCTCCTGGTCGCTGGTCCAGCTCGCCGCGTCGGCCTGGACGCTGTAGCCGAACCGCTTGCTGGGCTGGTCGCCGCCGCCCTTGGACCGGCCGGGCAGCCAGACGCCCGTGAGCCGGCCGAGGGCGTCGTAGCCGAGGTCGGTCCGCCGGCCGTTCGCGTCGACCACGCTGGTCGCCAGTTCCCACGACGGGTCGTAGGTCGTGGTGGTGGCGAAGCCGAGCGGGTTGGTGACGGTGACCGTGGTGGGTTCGCCGGTGGCCGGCGCGTAACTCGTCGTGGTCTGGTAGCTGAGCGCGTCGGTGCCGGTCAGCGCGCGGCCGTAGCCGTCGTAGCTGGACGTGCTGGTGGTGACCCAGGTCGGCTGGCCGGAGCCGTCGTAGCCGGACACCTCCTCGGTGCGGGTGGCGTCGCCGGCACCGGGCGGGTCGCCGAGCGCGCCGTTGTCGTAGTACGTACGGGTGTGGCTGACCGCGTCGTCCGGGAACGTCGGCGTGGTACCGCAGGGCACCGCGACGGTGGCGACGTCGCTGGGCAGCGTGAGCACCCAGGTGGTGGTGTTGCGCGCGTACGTGGTGGTGGTGCAGGTGTCGTCGTGCGGGTTGGCGGTGTCGCCGTGGTCGTCGACCCGCACCGGGTTGCCCTGGTCGTCGTAGCCGGTGTCGACCTCGGTGGTGCGGGTGCCGCCGGTGGACAGCGGCGTCACCGTCACGCTCTTGCCGGTCCTGACCAGCCATGCCTGGTGGACGCCGTCGTTCGCGGTGGGTCCGTGCTGCCAGGGGTCGTCGTAGCTGTCGCTGATCGCCGGGCCGCCGACGCCGTTCCTGATGGCGGTCTCCCTGACGAAGCCGACGAGCTGCGGTGCGTCGTCGAAGCTGCCCTGCGTGTCGGTGACCGTCACGGTGCGGGTGCCGCCGTTGGACAGGTGGTCTCCGTTCATGCCGCGGAAGTAGCGGTACTCGGTGGCCGACTGCGGGTTGGCGGTGTCGTTCGGATCACCGTGCCGGACCGTGACGGTCGCGTACCCGCGCCACTGGCTCCAGCTCCGGCGGGCGGCGGCCACCATCGGGTCGTCGTTGTAGGCCCATGCCGCGTCCGGGCCGTAGTCGTAGCTGGTGACCTCGGTGGCCGAGCCACCGGTGCGGTCCTTGTCGGTGACCGTGGACACGACGTACTTGGCGAACCAGTCGGTGATCGGGCCGGCCTGCGGCGGGCTCCAGTTGACCGGGATGCAGCGGGTGGTGTTGCTGTCCGGCGTCGGCAGCGCGCTGGACGTGCAGTCCGGATTGGCGTAACGCGGCGACGTGACCCCGCCGGACTCGGTGGTGATCCCGCTGATCCGGAACTTGTTCAGTGGCGGCAGGCCGTCGACCGGGGTGTTGACCCGGTTCGGCAGCGCCTCACCGTCGAAGGTGATCTCGGGCAGCGCCACCGAAGCGCCACCGGCCACGCCGGTGTGCGTGATGCCGTGCAGCCACAGCGCGGGGGTGTTGCCCAGGCCGGTGTCGCCGGGGTCGGGATAGGTCTGGTCGAAGGTCCACGTGTCGACCGGCTGGTAGCCGGATCCGCGCAGCACGCTGGTGGTGACCGAGGCGAGCCGCGTGGTGGACCAGAACGTCGGGGCGACCTGCTTCGTGCAGCTGGCGGTGCAGTTCAGGTCCCACGGCACGTCTGGCCAGGACGCGGCGGTGTGCTGGGTGCAGTCGGCGCCGGCCTTGCACCGGTCGGTGACGGTGAAGTCGACCCTTGCCGGGGCCTGGCCGCTCTGGCCGTCCCTGGTGCCGTACTCGGCCCTGGTCAGGGTGCCGCCCCGGGTGTAGCTGACGGTGGTGTTGCCGAGGTCGCGGCCGTAGGAGTTGGTCTCCGGCGTGTAGAAGTAGGTGATCGTGTCACCCTGCCGGTTGACGACGTGGTCGAGGTTCCACCGCCAGACCTGCGGGCACGAGGAGGCGGCGAACGTCGAGGCGTGGCACGGCTGGCCGGCCTGGTCGCCGAAGACCGGCACCGTCCAGGCCGAGTTGGTCGTCGCGTCGTGGCCGAAGTAGTACTGGGTGCCGTCGGTGGTGGTGATGCGCCAGTACTCGCCGCTGGCGGCGCCGGCCCCGGTGCCGGGGACGATGTGCTCGACCCGGGAGCCGTCGTCGGTGCGCGGGTGCCAGGCGCCGCTCGCGTCCTTGATCAGCTCGGTGCTGTGGCCGCCGAGCGACAGCGTCGCGTTGTCGCTGCCCCAGCACAGGTCGGCGGGCTTGTCGGCGGTGTTGGGGAAGTCGTCGGCGCAGGACTTGTACCGCCGCTCCACGAAACCGGGGTCGAGCTGCCAGCCCTCGCCCAGCCAGGACGGCTGGTTGTTGGTGGAGTTGACGTGCCCGTCCACCGACCCGGAGTCGTAGCCGGCGGTGAGGTAGGGCTGCAACCCGCCCGGGACCGGCGGCGTGCGCATCGGGTAGGACCAGGTGAAGCTGCCGCTCTGGGTGGACACCGCCCAGGTGCCGGACTCGGACAGGGTGGTGGCCTGGTAGTCGCCGGTGCCGCCGGACGGGGCGGCGTCCAGCGCGTACAGGGTGTCGGCCGGCCCCGCCGACACGTCGGTGCTGAGCCGGCTGCCGGTCCGGTCCCGGC
>DATEJJ010000397.1:0-5057 GCA_035278125.1 Rugosimonospora sp. | reverse complement strand
CACACCGCGGCCGCCACGCCGATCCGCGTCTCCGCGGTGGCCCGGATGGCGGATGCGTCGTTCTGCTACTCCTCGCTGCCGCACTGGGAGGAGACCGGCCGGCTGCCGGGCATGCTCGACATCATGCGGCGCACGTGGCGTAGCCGTGCGTACGGGGACTTCTACGGGTACATGCTGGTCGCCGAGGGCGCGGTGGACGTGATGGTGGAGCCGGAACTGTCACTCTGGGACGTGGCCGCGCTGGTACCCATCGTGACCGAGGCCGGCGGACAGTTCACCGACCTTTCGGGGCAACCCGGGCCGGGAGGCGGTAGCGCAATCGCGACAAACGGCAAGCTGCACGCCGATATCCTCGACCGACTCGCACACGGAGTGTGACTCCGCAGCCGATCCCAGCTCGGCAGTCTATCCTCTCAACGTGTCCTCAGGTTGGGTGTATCTCGCGGCCATGATCCTCGCCTACGGGTTCGCCAACCTGTTGCAGTCCGTAGCCGCCGCCCGTACCCGGCCCGAGGAGCGGTTCCACCCGAGCCTGCTGCTGCGGCTGGCCGGCGACTGGTGCTACGTCGTCGGGGTCGGGTTCCAGTTCCTCGGCTTCGCGCTGGCCTTCTTCGCCCGCCGCGAGCTGCCGCTGTTCCTGGTACAGGCGGCGGTCGCGGCCGGCCTCGGTGTGACCGCGGTGCTCGGTGTGGTGCTGCTCAAGTGGCGCCTACCCGCGGCCGAACTGGTGCTGCTGGGCGCGCTGTGCGTGGGCGTGACCGGGCTGATCGTGGCGGCCCAGCCGGGTGAGTCCCGGCACCTGGGCTTCGGCGGCGACCTGGGCCTGGCCGTCGCGGTCGGGCTGATCGCCGTGGCCGGCCTGTTCACGGTACGGCTGCGCGGCGCGCTCGGCTCGGTGGCGCTCGGTTCGCTGGCCGGGCTGGCGTTCGGCGCCGCCGCGGTCGCGTCCCGCCCGCTGGCCGCGGCGCACTCCTGGGACCGGTTCGTGGCCGACCCGCTGCTGTACCTGCTGGTCGCGCACACGGTGGTGGGCCAGTTGCTGCTGGGGCTGGCGATGCAGCGCGGCTCCACCACGGCGGCGGTTGCGGCCATGGACGCGGCGTCCGCGGCGCCGGCGGCCGTCGTCGGCCTGCTGCTGCTCGGGGACCGGATCTGGCCGGGCCGGGAGTGGCTGGCCGGGTTGGGCTTCCTCATCACGCTCGGCACGGTGGTGCTGCTCACCCGGTACGCGCAGCCGCAGCACCACCACGCCCACAACGGTCGCCGGGCCCGCCGCTCCCCGCTGCTGGACCGCATCGCCGCCTGATCCCGGGCGAGCACCGGAGCCGGGTTTTGGCGTAGGCGAGTACGCCCAACGTGTCCCCGCGCCGCGGGTTCGGCCGGCCCGGGAGCAACACGGGTGCCGGGCGGTGAGAAAGCGGTCTAGCCCGTCGATTCGGGCCTACCGGGCATGTCACCCTCTCTTCAGGGGGCGCGCCGCCTATCCCCCGACGGCGGCGCGCACCTTTCAATCCGGAGCGGAACGGGAGGGGTTCGATGACCATCCGGCTGGTGGCCGTCGATGAGCACGTACTGCTGCGCATGGGGCTCGCGCGCATCCTGGCCGGCTCGCCCGACATCGTCATGGTCGGCGAGGCGGGTAGCCACGCGGAGGCACTGGAGGTGGTGCCGGCGCTGCGCCCGGACGTGGTCACCCTCGGGCTCAACCTGCCGGACACCGACGGGATCGCGGCCGGCCAGGCGCTGCGCGAGCGGCTGCCGGACCTGGGTGTGGTGCTGCTGACCGTGGTGGTGGCGGACGCGCCGGTACTGCGGGCGATGGACGCCGGGCTGTCGGCGTACGTGAGCAAGTCGGCGACGGTACCGGAGGTGCTGGCGGCGATCCGGCACGCGGCGGCGGCACCGCACGGCTTCACAGCGCCCGGGCTGGCCGGGGTGCTGCGCCGGGTGGGCCAGCAGCCGAGCCTGCTCAGCCAGCGGGAGCTGGAGGTGCTGGCGCTGATGCGGGACGGCAGCACGCTGCCGATGATCGCGACGCAGCTGGAGGTGTCGCTGGCCACGGTGAAGACGTACGTGGCCCGGCTCTACACCAAGCTGAAGGTCAACAACCGGGCGCAGGCGCTGATCGCCGCGACCAACCTGGGACTGCTCGCCGCCGACGCCGCTTAGGGAACTCCGGCGCGGCGAGGGGTCAGGCGCGCCAGGCGCGGTCGTCGGCGGCGACCGGGCGGGTACCCAGGGCGCAGGCACCCGGGATGTGCACGCTGCCGGTGGCACCCGGCTCGGGGCGCAGCTGCGGCCAGCCCTCGGCGGCGGACAGCTCCGCCTCGGTACCCAGATCCGCGTCCGGCCCGGCGCCACGCCGGTGCGCCTGCGCCACCTGGTTCGCCACCAGCGCCACCAGGTCCGGCAGGTACGCGGTGGCCGCCACGGAACCCACGGACAGGCGCCACTGGCGGCTCTGCCCACCCATGGTCCACTCGTCGGTGTCGGTCTGGGACAGCGCGCGCACCTCGGTCACCAGCCACGGTTCGGTCACCGTGAGCATGAGGTGGGACGGCAGGTGCGGGGTACCGAGCGCGACCGCCACGTCGGCGACCCACTCGTACCGGAAGTGGCCGCCGAGGCACTTGCCGGGCCGCCGGTACCCGGCCGCGCGGGCGACCGCGCTGAGCACCGGGCCGGTGACACCACCGGTACCCGCGCTGCGGTCGTACCGCCGGCAGCCGACCACCACCCGCCGGTCGGTCACGGTGGCCTGGCCGGGGCGGCGGCTGTACCAGACCGACTCCCACGGCCGCAGCTCGCCGGCCCGGGTCTCCAGGGTGATGGTGCAGTCGGTCATGCGTACCAGCAGGTTCTCGCCGCGCTCCAGCACCGGCTGCTCGGAGCCGCGCAGGAACGACGGGCGGCGCCAGGGGTCGCCCCTACCCTCGGTGTCGTCCAGGATCGCCAGTGGCATTCCAGTCATCGCAGCTCGCCCACCCCTCTTCCCCCTGCTGCATCCAGGTTGGCTGGTATGCCAATGCGCCGCATGACCCCGACTTGGGGGTCAACCGGACGACATGCCTGGAACGGGTCATCCGGTCGGATGATGCCCGCGCGCGGTCGGCGCGAGTTGGCATCCATCCGGGCCGCGACGGAATGGTCGAAGCCGTCCAGAATGGACGCGTCCGGGTGCGCGGCGGCGCGCCGGACGGTTCGTGCGGTCTGCTGGCGTGCAGGGGAGGGACGGCAGGTGCAGTCACGCAGCCTGGCCGGTGCCCGGCCGCTGCGGCAGACCATGTCGCGGCTGGCGGCCGCGATCCACGGGACGCTCGCGATCATCGCCATCCCGGTGGCGGTACTCGGTGCCGCGCCGCCGGTCCGGGCCTGGTGGCTGGCTGCCGCCCTGGCCGGGCTGGTGGCCTGGACCGCGGTGTACGTCCATACCGCGCTCACCCGCGGGCTGGGCTTCTGGGTGATCGCCGTGGACATGCTGGTCGCCGCCGCACTGTGCCTGGCCACCGACCGGCTCGTCGCCACGGCGGCCGTCCCCGGCATCTCCAGCTGGGTCTCGAACGTGGCCAGCCTGACCGTCATATGTGGACAGTTCGCGGGCGCGCCGCTGCTGTCCGTACCGGCCGGGTTCGCCGTGGCCGGCGCGTTCGTGCTCGGCTCGACCATGGCCGGCGCCCCCGACCACGGGCAGGCGGGCGCCACCGGGCTGGTACTGCAGACGCTCATCACCGCCGGCATCATCGCCATCGGTACCCGTACCGCCCGGCTGGCCGACGCGGCGTTCACCCGGTACCACGAGGCGGTACGGGTGGCGCAGGTGCGGCAGGCGCAGCGGGCGGACGAGCGGCAGGCGCTGCGCCACCTGCACAACGGGCCGCTGACCACGCTGACCATGGCGGGGCTGGGCGACCTGGGTGGCCGGCGGTTGACGGTTCAGCGGCGGGCCGCCGCCGACGTTGCCGCGCTGTGGCGGGCCACCGCCGACACGCCGGAGACGCTGGCCGCGCCGGAGCCGGGTCACGAGGTGCTGCTGGACGAGCGGCTGCGCCGGGTCGCGGCCGGGTACCGGCCCCCGCTGCGGCTGACCATCACCGGGCCCCGCTGCCCGGTACCCGGGGCGGTCGCCGACGGGTTCGCCGAGGGCGTGGGCGAGGCACTGGAGAACGTGGTACGCCACGCGGGCGTACGGGACGCGACCGTGCAGCTGTCCGAGCGCGACGGGTGCGTGGTGGTGACCGTCACCGACCGGGGGCGCGGGTTCGACCCGGGGGCGGTGCCGACGTACCGGTTCGGGCTGCGGCACGGCATGGGTGGGCTGCTGGCGGAGGCGGGCGGGCGGAGCCGGGTACAGTCCGCACCCGGCGCGGGTACCCGGGTGACGCTGGAGTGGCCGCGTGGATGACACACCGGTGGTGATGGTCGTCGACCGGTACGGTCGGGCGGCCGCCATCGCCGCGCTCGTGGTCACGCTCGCCTGGCACCTGGGCAACGACCTGCCCGCCACGCTCACCGGGTGGTCCGGGTACGAGCGCCCGGCCGTCGTGGGCGGGGTCTGGCTCGGGTACCTGCTGCTGGCCCTGGTCTTCGGCATCGCGGCGGTACGCGGGCGCGGGTACCACTGGTCGCTGGCGCTGCTCACCACGCCACTGCTGCTGGGCGGCGCCTGGCTGGTGCACGAGGCGGACGGCACCGGTTCCCCGTTCGCCGCGCCCGACTGGGCCTGGGGCGCGGCCGGCTGGTTCGCGCTGCTGGTGCTGTGGCGCCGGCACCTGGCCGAGCTGGTCGCCTTCTGCCTCGCCAACGCCACCCTGACCGCGATCACGTTGGTCCACATAGGACAGGCCGACCGGATCGAGGTGTCCCGCTTCATGATGGTCGGCTACGGCGTGAGCGTGCTGCCGGTGACCGTCTTCGTGGGCGGCCGGGTGCTGGCCAGGACCGCCGGCCGGGCCGCGCAGACCGCAGACGACCAGGCCCGGGTGGACACCGCGCGGCTCGCGGCCGAGGTGGTGCACCAGGCGCGCGGCGCCCGGTTCCGCTCCGCCCGGCAGGCGTCG
>DATEJJ010000396.1:0-2114 GCA_035278125.1 Rugosimonospora sp. | reverse complement strand
TCGCCGGGCTCGCCGCGGTCGAGTTGCACAGCGGGGACGCCGCGGCCACCGGGCCCAACTCGCCGGTGGGCCGGCTGCTCAGCCGGTTGTGCGGCGCCGTCGGTGCCACCGCGGGGGTGGTACTGCTGGACCGGGCCGACGGCCACGGCCGCATCCCGCTGGCCGAGTACGGGCTGCGGGTACCCCGGGACGGGGGTGAGGTGCGGGTACCGCTGTCGGTGTCCCGGCCGTGGACCGGCGAACTGGCGCTGGCCACCCCGACCGCGGCCAACGGGTACGTGCGCCCGCTCGCCGAGCTGACCGCGGAGCGGTTGAGCCTGGCCCTGGAGAATGACCGGCTGCGCCGGGCCGACCTGCGCCGGCAGTCCTGGTTGACCTTCCTCGCCGAGGTGAGCGAGCTGCTCGCCCAGTCGCTGGACGTGGACCTGACCATGGCGCTGGTTCCCCGCCTGGTGGTACCCCGATTGGGCGAATGGTGCGCGGTGTATGTCACGGATGAGTGGGGTGACCCGCAGTTCGCCTCGGCCGCGCACCGGGACGAGGGGCTCCTCGCCGAGCTGCTCGCCGACCTCGCCGCTGGCGGCGGTGGCGGCCCGCTGGCCCGGCTGCGGGACGCGGTGCGCAACGGCATCCACGCGCCGCTGCCACCGCCGGTGGACGGGTTCGCGCTGCCGCTGACCGCACGCGGCCAGCGGCTGGGCGTGCTGGCCGTGGGCCGCCACCGCGATCACCGGCAGGACCCGCAGGAGGTGGGCGTGCTGGAGGACGTGGCCCGGCGCGCCGCGCTGGCCGTCGACAACGCGCGCATCCACGCCGAGCGGCGCCGGATCGCGGAGACCCTGCAGCAGTCGCTGCTGCCGCCGGCCCTGCCCGAGGTCGCGGGCATGGCGTTCGGCGCGGAGTACGTGCCGACCCTGGGCGACGCCGACGTGGGCGGCGACTTCTACGACGTGGTACCCATGCCGGACGGGCGCTGGCTCGTGGTGGTCGGCGACGTCTCCGGCAAGGGGGTACAGGCGGCCGCCGTCACCGGGCTGGTGCGCGACGTGATCCGGGTCCTCATCCGGGACGGGCGCTCGCTGCCGGACATGCTGCGGCGGATCAACGAGACGCTGGTCGAGCGCGGCGGCGGCCGGTACTGCACGCTGGCCATGGCCGCGGTCAGCGTGGGCGAGGACAAGCGGCTGGACATCCGGCTGCACCTGGCCGGGCACGACCGCCCGGTGCTGGTGGGTACCGACGGCGCGGCCCGGTTCGTGGGCTCCCCGGGTACCGCGCTCGGGCTGCTGCACGAGGTGAGCACGCCCAGTTCGGCGGTGCCCCTGTGCCCCGGTGACACGCTGGTGTTCTACACCGACGGGGTCACCGAGCGGCGGCGCGGTGAGGAGCTGTTCGGGCTGGACCGGCTGCGCGACGCGCTGGGTCCGATGGCCGGCTACGCGGCCGACGTGGTGGCCGCCCGGCTGCGCGCCACCGCGCTGGGCTTCTCCACCGAGCCGCCCCGCGACGACATCGCGATCCTGGCTCTGCGCAACGACTTCACGCCCTGACCGCAACGCCGCGCAGGGACACGTCGAGCAGTTCCACGGTATGCCGTACCGGCAGCGGCTCGCCCGCCCGGCGCAGGGCCGCGTCGATCTGCAGCACGCAGCCCGGGTTGCCGGCCACCACCAGATCCGCACCCGTCGACAGGATCGCGGTCGCCTTGCGGTCGCCCAGCTCGGTGGCGGGCTCCGGCTGCAGCAGGTTGTAGACCCCGGCCGAGCCGCAGCAGGTACCCGCGTCCGGTACCTCCACCACGCGCAGGGACGGTACCTGCGCGAGCAGCGCGCGGGGCTGCCGGGTCACGCCCTGGCCGTGCGCGAGGTGGCACGCGTCGTGGTACGCGACGGTCGCGTGTACCGGGTAGCGGGGCGCGATCGGCTCCAGCTCGGCGAGCACCTCGGTGACGTCGCGTACCCGCCCGGCCAGCCGGGCCGCCGGCTCCGCCCAGCGCGGGTCGTCGGCGAGCAGGCGGGCGTACCCCTTCATCGCCGAGCCGCAGCCGGCCACGTCGGTGACGACCAGGTCCACCCCGGCCCGGGTGAACGCGGCCACCGTACGCCGGGCCAGCC
>DATEJJ010000395.1:0-10469 GCA_035278125.1 Rugosimonospora sp. | reverse complement strand
GGCTGGTGTCCGCCGCCCGGGCACTGGCCGCCGACCCGGCCGCCGCGACCCTCGCCGGTACGGCGACCGCCGCGCGGACCAGCCAGCGCACGCTGACCCGGCTGGTACGCCACGAGGTGGGCATGACGTTTCCGCAGTGGCGTACCCAGCTGCGGCTGGCGCAGTCGCTGCTGCTGCTCGCCGACGGCCACACGGTGACGGCCACCGCGCACCGCTGCGGTTGGCGCAACGCCAGCGGGTACACCGCCGCGTTCCGGGCCGCCCTGGGTACCACGCCCGCGCGGTACCAGCGCTCCCTCTCCGGGCCGGCACGCTGATCGCTCGCGCGGCCCGGCTGTTCACCTTCCAGCCGTGACAGCCCTCGCCGCACGCTCGGGCGGGGGGCGAACCCGAGCGTGCGGCTGGAGTGAGGTCTGTCCCGGCCCGTCAGAGTTCGACGAGCGGGAATGAGCGGTGCCGTCGCGGTGGTACCAGGAAGTTCTGCCGCCGGGTGGCGGTGATGAACCGTTCCAGCCCGTTGTCGTCCGGGTCGACCGCGAACCGGTTCTGCAGATCCAGCGACGCCTGGTCGACCCGCATCCGCGCGAACAGGTCGGCGGTGGGTACGTAGATCGAGAACTGGAGCTTCGGCTGCCTCGTCCCGTCCGGCACATCCATGCTGTCCAGACCCGGCCCGTCGGCCCGCAGGTGCAGCGGCACCCCGTCGGGCGTCCGCGACGAGCGGTGCAGGCACGACAGGTGACCGAGCCGGTGCTCACCCTGGAACGTGTCGAGCGCCTCGGCGTTGTGCAACGCGTCGTCGTTGCCCTGGAACGTGGCCGGGAACACCGCACCCCCGCCGCCGTCGGTGAACTGGTCGGTGTTGCCCTCCGAGGGGATCGGGTTGGACCGGAACATGTACTGCACCCGCTCGGTGAACGGCTCGTCGTCGGCGTAGAACTGCGCCAGGTCCAGGATGTCGTGTGCCAGGTGCTGGACCGCACCGTTGTCGAAGTAGTCGCCACCGCGGGCACTGGTCAACGGCTGGCCCTGCGCCCCGGCGAAGGTCACCGTCGGCGCCGCCGGGTTCGCCCCGACCTGCTGGTCGACGAAGCCCATCCACATCGACGACGCCGGGTTGATCCGCCCCGCGTACGGCAGCCCGCTCTGCTGCGCCAACCGGCGCGGCAGCCCCAACTGGATGAACATCGCGCGACTGGACGTGAAGGTCAGACCGGCACCCAGGCGCGGCGAGGCCACCCGCCGCCCCCGCAGCCGGCCGCTGCCGCCCAGCCACGCCAGCACATCGGCGATGTTGCCCGCGACGTCACTGCGGAACGTGAACAGCAGGTCGTTGCGCTCGATGCGGACCGGCACGTTGAACAACTGTTTGGTCACACCCGGGTTGGCGGTACCCACATCGGTCGGCCCGGCCACCGCCTCCTCCAGCACCGAACGCCGGGTCCTACCCCGCAGCCGGGGAACGTACCGGCCCACCAGCCCGGCGTCGAGCCGGTTGAAGTACGGCAGCCCGTACGCGACCTCCGTGAACAGGCCGCCCGGCGACCACGGGTACGCCGACTCGATGCTGCCCAGTGCCGCGCCGAGAGCCACCTGGTCATCGCGAGTCGGGGTACGCGACAACCGGGCCGTGGCGAACACCGTGTGTACCGGCGGGAACCGTACCGCGACACCGTCCAATGTGGTCGCTGCCGGGGTGAAGGCGCTCAGGTCGAACTGAACATCCGAAGGAGCCTCGGCGGCCTGTGCCGCACGCTGTGGAACGTGCGCCAGTCCACCGAGGACTTCGAGCGCGCCCAGGGCACTGCCCAGCGCGCCGACACCGGCGCCGAGCATCACCGTACGCCGGGACAGGAATCTCCTGTCGTGTGTGTCATCTGCTGTCTGTGTCATCCCCACTCCCTCCGGGTGTGTAGCAAGAATGGCTGGAGAGCACGCTGCCCAGTCAAAGGGAGTTACCAGCCGGTCGGCGAGAGCAGAAGGCCCTTAAGGGGCAAGCAAAAACTCACCCCACGCAACCGGCCTGGGACGGTGTGTTGGTCAGGGCTACACGAACAGCGCGGGTTGTGGCATGCCGAAGGTGAAGTAGTAGGCGCCGGCGATGTGGTCGGAGTTGTTGATGTCACGGAGCCCGCCGGCCCCCTCGCCGACGCCGCCGGAGGTGATGCCTCTGGTGGTGAGGTCGATGACCCTGCCCTGCTGCCACAGCACCGGCCGCAGCTCGTCGCCGGCGATACTCTGGCCCAGCACCTGCCCGCGGTCGTTGATGGTCGTGGCCGTGCTGTAGGTACCGTCGAGGCCGGGCAGTTCCCGCATCGTCCCGTTGCGCCACAGGTACGCGCCGCGGGCGCCCGGGTGCCCGGCGCTGTCGCTGTCGCCCACGATCCAGCCGCGGTTGTTGATGGCGTGCGCTTCGCTGTAGACGCCGCCGGGCAACGCGCCGAGGTCGGTGATCTGCTGGTTCTCCATCAGGTATCCGTGATATCCGGTGGGGAAGTTCGTCGAGCCGACGAGCTGACCGTGGTCGTTGATGTCCGTGACATTGCTGACACCCAGATCGGTCATCTGCCCGTTCTGCCAGACGAACGCGTGGTACGCGCCGTCCGCGGTGGTGCTCATTCCGGTGATCTGACCGAGGTCGTTGATGGCGTCCGCTCCGCTGAACGTGCCGCCCAGCGTACCGATGTCGGTCAGCACACCGTCGCGCCAGAGGAAGGCGTGGATCGCGGTTCCGTTGGCGACATCACCGGAGCCGACGACCTCGCCCGCGTTGTTGACGTCGATCGCCGAGCCGTACGGGTGGTTGGGGTCGAGCACCCCCAGGTCGGTCATGGCGCCGTTGCGCCACAGGAACGGGTGGATGGATCCGTCGGGGGCCGGGCTCTCGCCGACCACGTCGCCACGGTCGTTGAGCGCAAAGGCTTCTCCAGGTCCGTTCCCGCCCAGGCTGCCCAGGTTGACGACCCGGTAGTGCCTGGGTACGCCCGCCGCCGGATCGGCACTCGCGGCGCCCGGCCGGACCAGTGGCCCGAGCATCGCCAGCGGTACGGCGGCGGACAGTAACAACGCATTCCTCGCGGCTCTCCGCATGACAACCGGCTCCCATCGCTACAGCTACGCGGCAACGGGTCAGGCGTTCCATCCGGTTCCATCCGGGGACACGGCCGGGGCGGCGGGACCGCTGGGTCCCGCCGCCCCTTTCGCCGCGACCGTCAGGACAGGAAGCTGCCGTACGGGCCGTTGAGGATGCCGTTGCGCTGGGTCTGGTTGAAGGTGCAGTTCGGGTAGTCGTAGAGCGACGCGGACATGCAGGTACCGTCCGTGGACGTGGCGTCGGGTAGCCCGAACGCGTGGCCGAGTTCGTGGACCATGCCGCCGTACCACCGGTTCATCGCACCGTTGACGCCCGCGGCACCGTCGGCGTCGTGGCCGCTGAGCAGCACCCAACCGGGCGCGCCGCCACCGCCGGACTGGTTCACCTCCTCGGCGCTGACCTCCTCCACCACCAGCCACCGGCTGTCGGGGTTGTTCAGCCCGAAGCGCTGCTGCAACTCGGCCTGCCCGTTCGCCACCACGCACCAGTAGTGGTCGGTGCCGGTGCAGTTGTTGGTGATGTACCAGTTCGTGTCGTGCAATCCGTTGACCACTTCGACCACGGTGCTGTTGAGCGTGAACGTCTTGCCCAACTGAGACTTGAAGAAGCGCTGCGCCTCGCGCATCACGTTGGCGATGCCGTCCGGGTACCGCTGGTCGAAGGCTTTGTCCGTGGGCTTGATCCAGAACACCCGGACCGTCCGCGACGGCGGCGGGCCCGCCGTGGTCGTCGACGGCGAGGGTGAGGCCGCACGTGTCGGGCTGGGGCTCGGCGATCCGGTGACGCCGCCGGTGCAGGTGGTCCCGTTCACGGTGAAGCTGGACGGTACCGGGTTGCCGGAGGTCCAGGCCCCGTTGAACCCGAACGAGGTACTGGCACCGGTGGCCAGGGAACCGTTGTAGCCGACGTTGGTGGCGGTCACCGCGCTGCCGCTCTGGGTCACCGTGGCGTTCCATGCCTGCGTCACCGTCTGCCCGGTGGCGAAGCTCCAGCGCAGCGTCCAGGCGGAGATCGGGTCGCCGAGGTTGGTGATGGCGACGTTGGCGCCGAAGCCTCCCGTCCACTGCGAGCTGATGGTGTAGCTCACCTGGCAGCCGGTGGTCGCGGCGTGGGCGGTGACGGCCGTCGCGACCGCGCCGCTGCCCAGGCACACGACCAGAGCCGCGGCGCGGATACCCCAGCGGTGTCGTCGTAGGTGCATCGAGTACCTCCGTTGTGCGGTCGACCGCGGTGCGACGACCCAGGAAAACCATTTCCGTCAATGTATTGGTGTGGATGTGGCTTGGGCAACGGGCGCTCCGGATTGCCTTACTCAGCGCGGCCGGCGGATGCACAGGATGCGATCAAACAAAGGGTTTCCGGACGTCACGGGCCGTTTGGCGCGGCCACCGGGGACTGGAACTTCCATCCGCGGCCGGCCGCACCGGGGCCGGTCAGAGTGCGCTGCAGAGGCGGAAGGAGTCCAGGATCGCGGCGTGGATGTTGCGGCTGCTCACCGCGTCGCCGACGCGGTAGATGCGGAACCGGCCGTCCGGGTTGTGCTCCGGCGACTGCGGCGACAGGGCCAGCAGGTCCGTGATGTTGACCTCGCCCCTGTTGGTCGACGCGTCGACGAGGGCGTCGTACAGGTCGGTCACGGGGAGCGTGCCGTGCTCGATGACGATCGAGTCGGCGTACCGCTCGATGGCCCGGTGGGCGCCGTCCACGGCAAGGGTGGCCTTCAGCCGCCCGCCGGCCCGGTCGATGCGCAGCAGGCGGTGGGCCGGCGTGATCGTGACCCGGTGCTCCGCCAGCAGTTGCAGGTATCCGGCCATGGTCAGCGCGCCCACGTCGGGCGAGATGGTCCGCTCCGGTGTGACCAGTTCGACCGACGCCGCGGTGGGTACCAGGGCCTCGATGGCGTCGAGCGCCTGGTGACCGCCGTGGTCGTCGTACACGAGCACGTCCCCGCGCGGCTTGACCGCTCCCGACATGACGTCCCAGGTATCGATGGCGAGTTGGTGGCCCTCGGCGACCGCGGTGTCCGGCAGCCCGCCGGTCGCGACCACGATGGTGTGGAAGCCCGCGCCGCCGAGTTCCTCCGGTTCAACCAGGTGGTTTAGTCCAAAGTGGACTCCAAGGCGCCGGCACTCGGCGATCCGCCAGTCGACGATGCCGATCAGGTCGCGCCGCCGTGGTGACCGCGCCGCGAGGGCGATCTGGCCGCCCAGGCGCGCACCCGCCTCGAACAGCACGACGTCGTGCCCGCGTTCGCCGAGGGTACGCGCGGCCTCCAGCCCGGCCGGTCCGCCCCCGACGACCGCGACCCGCCTGGACTCGGCGGCCCGGGTGACCCGGTGCGGGAGGCGCAGTTCCCGGCCGGTCGACGGGTTGTGGACGCAGTACGCGGCCCCGGAGGCGTAGATGCCGTCGATACACATGTTGGCGCCCACGCACGGGCGGATCCGGTCCGACAGTCCGGTGGCGACCTTGTCGGGCAGGTACGGGTCGGCCATCAACGCGCGGGTCATCCCGACCAGATCGACCAGCCCCTCGGCGATCGCGTACCGGGCGGTCGCCACGTCACCGATCCGGGCGGCGTGCATGACCGGTACGTCGACGTTCTTCTTCACCCAACCCGCGAACTCGAGGTGGGGCGCTGCCGGCGTACCCATCGGGGGAATCACCTGGGCCAGTTCGGCGTCGGTGTCGATGAATCCCTTGATGACGCTGATGAAGTCGACGCCCGCCCCGGTGAGCGTACCCGCGATCCGCAGCGCCTCCTGCGGCCGCAGGCCGTCCGGGCGGCCCTCGTCGAACGTCATGCGCACGCCGACGACGAAGTCGTCACCGACGGCGTCGCGTACCGCGCGGAGCACCTGGAGCGGGAAGCGCATGCGGTTCTCGAAGGATCCGCCGTACCCGTCCTCGCGGCGGTTGCGGGCGGGCGTCCAGAACGCGTCAAGGAGGTGCCCGTACGCCATCAGCTCGATGCCGTCCAGCCCCGCCGCCCGGCACCGCGCCGCGGCGTCCGCGAAGTCGCGCGCGATCCGGTCGAGATCCAGCCGGTCGGCCGCCCGGGTGAACGCCCGGTGTGTCGATTCCCGGAGGGCGTTGACGGACAGGGCAGGCAGCCAGTCGTGGGTGTAGTTGCTGGTGCGGTGGCCGAGGTGGGTCAGTTGGGTCATCACCGCAGTGCCGTGCTCGTGCACCTCGTCCGCCAGGCGGCGCAGCAGCGGGACCGCCTCGTCCTTGAAGAGCTGGAGGTTCCCGAATGCCGGTGCGCTGTCGGGGCTGACGACCGCGCTGCCACCGATCATCGTGAGCCCGACCCCGCCCCGCGCCTTCTCCACGTGGTACGCCCGGTACCGGTCGCCGGGCAGCCCGTCCTCGCCGTACGCGGGCTCGTGCGAGGTACTGACGATCCGGTTGCGCAGCACGAGGTGCTTGAGCGTGAAGGGGCTCAGCAAGGGGTCTGCGGACCGCATGCGTCACAGCGTGGCGCCGGCGCCCGCCCGTCCGGAAGCCCGGCGCCGAAAGTCGGACCCGGAATGAGTCGGCGAGTTACACTCTTGACCACCGGTCGAGGAGCGAGATGAGCGACCTGTCCCTCGAAGACCTGGCACACGCGGCCAACGAGGCGGTCCGGCTACGGGCCCGGCTCGTGCACGACACGCTGTCTCTCGGCCCGGCGCGCGCCGCCCGGATGCACGGCGTCACCCGGCAGACCGCGGCGAAGTGGGCTGCCCGGTACCGCACCGGCGGTGCCGCGCCGCTGGGCGAACCCGCCCGGCAGGATCGGCGGCTGGCGGAGACGCGGCACGCCGTACTCACCGCGCCGCTCTGGATGCCCACCACGAAATGGTCAAGCCGCTCGATCGCCAGCACCCTGGGCATCAGCCAGTCGTCTGTGGCGCGCGTGTGGGACCCGATGAGGTCCGGCACCGGGCTGACCAACAGGCTGGCCGCCGGGGCGCGCGGGTACCGTCCGGCGCTTGTCGGTTTCCTGGTGACCGCCGAGTGTGCGGTGCTCGTCTGGCAACTCCGGCGCGATACGACACACGCACCGGCGCGGGCCGGCCTGGCGGTGCAACGGTCCCTGCGTACGATTCTCGCCGCTGACGCGATCCGCCATCAGATCGCGCACGCCAGACCGTCCGGCACCGATTCCTTCTGGGATGCTGTCGCCAGCGCGGTCGACCCGGGTACCACCGTCATGGCTGTCGCGTCGCGTGCGCCCGCCGCCATGCCCGCCACGGTGACCCTGCGCAGAACATGCCGGAACGCCGGCGAGTGGCAGTCCCTCTTCCCCCTGCTCCTCGACTGGGCCGCGGACCACCCACCCGAGGCTCTGCACGACCTGGAGATACAGCTTCGCGCCTGGGCGAAGGCGCCGCGCCGGGAGTTCGCCTGGGTGGCGCCGAGCGCGTCGCGGCGCGGCGTCCACAAAACTGCGGCCCCGCCGGCAAAGCACCACCAGGGACCGGAACGGGCCGTGGCGGACCAGATCGTCAGCACGATCCGCCAGGGCGTCGCGGACGGCCGGCTGGTGGGCGGCGACCGCGTCACCGAGCGGTACCTGGCCGGCCGGCTGCGCACGACCCGGGGCCGGGTACGGTCGGCGCTGCGCCTTCTCGCGGCGGACGGGCTGCTCACGATCACGACGGGGCACGCGGCGGTGGTACCGGTGCCGACGACGGCCGACGTCACCGAGGCGTACGCCGCGCGGCGGGCGCTCGGGGCCATGGTGATCCGCGCCGCCGTCCGGTGGTCCCCTGAGGCCCGCCAGTCGGTGCTCCGATCCCTCGATGCGCTGCGGCAGTGCGCCGCGACCGGCGACGTCCAGCGCACCGGCGACGCGGACATCGACTTCCAGGACACGCTCGCCGACGCGTCGGGGCTCGTCCGCATCGCACCCATGCTGCATACGCTGGCGGAGCACCTGCGCATGTTCATCGCCGTGATGGGACTCGACTACGCGTACCCCATCGACGGCATCCTCCGCGACGACCGGGCCATCTTCGCGGCCATCGACGCCGGCGACGCCGAAGCCGCTGTCGCACTGTGGCGTACCAAGATGAACGATGCCGTGGCCTACATGCTTCAGGCCCTGGCGCGGGTCGCGTCTACCGGCCGCGCGGTGTCCGCACCCTCGCCTGTACGGCCTGCTCCAGCGCATCCAGCAGCATCCGGGTATCGCCGGGTAGCTGGTGGGTGAATGCGCGCAACTGGTCGCCGAGGTCGGCCCCGGTGATCGCGTACAGCGCCCGCTCCATGTTGGTCGCGATGGCCAGCCCGGCGAGGGTGAACTGCTGCTCGTGGCAGCGCTCGAAATCGGCCGGCGGGTGGCGGCACAGGTAGACCAGGCCGGTGCGGGGCGAGGTGGCGTCCAGGACGTTGGCGGCGAGGTAGCGCTTGCCACGCAGGCCGCTGCGCTCCTGCACCACCTCGTCGCGGACCAGGGCGCCGCTCACCTCGGCATACGCCAGGTCCCGCAGGTACCGCAGCCAGTCGGTGACCGGGTACAGGATGTCCGGCCGGCTGGCGTGGGTACTGTGCATCATCCGGACCACCTGGTCCGTGGCGGCCCGGCCGGTCGCCTCGAACCGGCGCAGCAGCACACCGCCGCCGCGGGTGATGGCGATTCGCTGCTCCGGCAGCAGTTGGGCCAGCAGCCCCGCGGCGATACCGAGTCCGAGGACGTCCGTGCTGATCAGTGGCTTCCCGTTGGTGTCGTCGTGGGCGAGGAGGAAGAACTCCTCGCTGAGCGAGAACGAGCGAGACATACCGGCCTCCGTTGTCGCCAGGTCACGATGGTTCTACCATGTGCTGTCGCCTCGGACTCGTTCGCTTCCGAAAGAGGCCCAATGTCCACAATCGACCCCGCGTTTGACCTTCCGGTCCGCAGCGGCCTGGCCGAAGGCCGTCTCGGTACCAGGTCATTGATTTTCTTCACCGTATCGGCTTCCGCACCCATGACGGTTCTCGCGGGCAGTATCGTCGCCACGCTGGCGGTGACGGGTTCGGTCGGCACGCCGCTGTCGTTCCCGATCCTCGCCGTCGCGCTGGCTCTGTTCGCCGTCGGGTACGCCGCGATGACCCGGTACGTGTCGAACGCGGGCGCGTTCTACACCTATATCGCGCAGGGTCTGGGCCGCACACCGGGAGTCGGCGCGTCGTTCGTCGCGCTGCTCGCGTACAACGCCATCCAGATCGCCCTGTACGGCCTGTTGGGTCTGGTGATGAGCGCATTCGCCACACAGCACTGGCACCTCACCTGGGCCTGGTGGGTCTGGGCCCTGATCGGCTGGGCGGCGGTGGGTGTGCTCGGCATCCTGAAGGTCGACCTGAACGCACGGGTACTCGCCTTCCTACTCGTCGTCGAGGTACTCGCCGTCCTCGCCTTCGACCTCGGCGCGTTCACCCATCCGGCCGGCGGCGCTGTCAGCCTCGCCGGGCTCGACCCGCGGCGGCTGAGCTGGCACCAGATGGGCGGCGTCTTCGCCTTCGGTATCGCCGCGTTCGTCGGCTTCGAGTCGGCACCCACCTACAGCGAAGAAGCGAAACAGAAATCGCGCACCGTCGCCCGCGCGACATACGCCGCGATCGCCATCACCGGCGTGCTCTACACGGTGTCCGCGTGGGCGCTGACCGTCGGCGCCGGACCCGACACCGTCGTCGGCATGGCTCGCGACCCGAACTCCGGCATCCCGTTCAACCTCATCGCCGGCGCCTACGGCCAGGCCGGAAACGCCATGGCCCTCGTCGCCAACACGCTACTGATCACCAGTGTGTTCGCCGCGCTGCTGAGCTTCCACAACGTCGTCGCGCGCTACACCTACTCGGCCGCACTGGAGGGTGTCCTGCCCCACCGCCTGGCCGCGACCAGCGCACGCTCCGCGGCACCGTGGGCCGGCTCGCTGCTGCAATCGGCGTGCGCGATCGCCGTGGTGGCCACCTTCGCGGCACTGGGCCGCAACCCGCTCAGCGAACTGTTCACCTGGCTGTCGTATGTCGCGGCCGTCGGCGTGCTGCTGCTGATGTTCGGTACGTCGATCGCCGTCATCGGCTTCTTCCGCCGCGCCGACCGGACCCGCGGACTGGAAGGCGCCTGGCAACGGACAACCGCGCCCGCGCTCGCGACGCTGGCCCTGGGCGCGATCACCTACGTGACCGTGACCAATGCCAGTTCCGTGCTCGGTACCGGGACCACCTCGCCACTGGTGTGGATCCTGCCCGGCATGGTGTTCGCCGCGGCCGTCGCCGGCGCGCTGTGGGCGCTGGTGCTGCGCACCGTGGACCCGCGCGCCTACCGGGCCATCGGTCAGCGCGGTGTCACGCCGGCCGCACGCTCGGCCGGCTGGCACGACGTCGCGCCGTTCGCGCCCTCCCACCG